>NZ_JBPODR010000015.1:0-59701 GCF_051201035.1 Thermoanaerobacterium thermosulfurigenes | reverse complement strand
GTAAGTTCTAGAACTTACACTCTGTATTTTATCAGGAGGTACTTATTTTTTCAAAGTTCATTCTTCCTTATTTTTTATTCATTACAGGAATGCTCTATTATAAAATTAAAAATTATAAATTTTATTAATTATTCCTTAATTTTCTATTACAAATTTGTAACATAAAAAGTCATGGCAAACGCAAACGCCATGACAAATACAACAACCAGACGAAACTCCGCTTCATTCTTGGTCTATCTACATTGCCAGTTATAAAAGCTCTAACTCCTCTATAACCACCATTTATTATATTGCAATTATGTTCTATTTCATTCAATCTAAAGTAATCCACTCTGATTTGCACTTTTCTCCCTTGACGTACCACCACAGTATATTGCCTGAAATATTACCACCGCTTGTAATACCTGAATCTTTTAACTTCAATGTCTCTCCCTTTTCTATAGAGTAAATGTATAAACCATCACCGTTTGTATTCCATGAAATGAATTTATCATTAAGTGAACTATTCCAAACGCCTGTCCTTCCCCAATTTACAATAGTTTTTTCTTCTTTTGTCTTTATATTGTATAATTTCAGAATAGAATCGCCTGAATTCCATACTACATATGGATATTTAATTGATGCACCGCTAACTCTTAATCCATCATCCAATATTCTTTTCTCGTTATTTTTAAGATTTACAAGAATCAATTTTCCATTACGTGCCAGTGCTTTCATATCAATTTTTCCAATATCATATACAAGCCAATCCCCATCCAACCCTGGCTGCCCAAATTCTCCGTCTTCAACATTTAATTTATCAATGATTTTATAAGTATTGTTTTCAATATCGTATAATTTGACAATTGCATTAACAGATTCTTTATCTTTTTCAAAAGCTGTCCATGTAATTTTGCCGTTAGATGCAGATATCAACGCTCCTAACAAAGTAGGCGTTTTTACTTTTGCATTTGCAACATTTCCTTTGTCAATTTCTATGCGACGATTATCATCTATATTCTGTGCATACAAAACCCAATCGCTTTTTGTCATATCGTTGCTGGATTCAACATACACGATCCAATTCCCCATGACTTTTGCGTCATAAATATTTTTAGAAACTCCAGCATTAATTTTAAGCATTATTGAGCCATCACTTGAAGTGACAAAAATGCTGTTGTCTACTTCAGGATTGACCTGTAAAAACACTTTTCTGCCATCATCAAGCACATCTATTGGATGTGCATTTTCAATTGATGAGACTTTTTTAGCCTCTAGCTCATTAAGTATATTAACATTTGTTGTAGCAATAACTGCATTTTTATCATCTGAGTCTGTCTTTGTACTTTTAATACTACAGCCACCAATCATTAAGATTACGATAATTAATAAACATATTTTTACTTTTTTCATAATAGCCTCCTAGACAAGGTAATCAATCCATGCCATTCACATTTGGAAAATAAACATCATTTTCGCCAATTAAAGTTTTCGCTTTTGGTACATCATATTTTGATACAACATTCCCTGCCGTATCAATTATTTCAATATCATTTATCGTTCTGCGCATAATCCCTATAAGTTTATCATCCTTCACAGCAAATATATACAATTCTGTCCCTTCAGTCTTATGCACTGGAATACCTATAAGCAAAATATCATTATAGCTTCCTAAAATATCTATATACTCGGGAAATTCGCCATTTAATGTCTCATGTGCATATTTCTTCTGAAGATCAGATATGTTATCTATAATCTTATAACCTACTTTTTCGGTATACACTTCTATAGGATTAGTCTGCGTTCTTATGATAAAATTATCTCCGATAGTAGCTGTGTGATTAGCCAATGGCGGAAAGCTAGGTGATAGCTCGTTCCCTTTAATAGGACCAACTTCTTGCCATTTGATACTTTCTGTTGTTTTATCATACTTTAAAATAAATAATTTCCCGCCACCTAATGTGAAGCAAGGATAGAGCATTGCTGCACCATAACTTGTCTTAACTACCGATGTTACTGTTCCGCATTTTGTTGCTTCATACTCTTTGCCATCCTCTCCTTTAAAAGTATGAAGAGGAATTGTTATTTCTTTCTCCTCAGTCTTGCCGTCATCTATTAATGTTAACTTATATCTATTTTCTTCATCGCTTTTTACCAACTTTACGTCTTGCCCCCATATCGTCTTTGGTTCAAAATAAAAATCTGCTTTTTCAACAATGTTTTTGAATTTATCTGATGCTTCTAGATAAGAAGGCAAAACCGCATGCTTCTGTCCATCCCAAGCTATAGGGAATATCGCATATGATTCTTTATTTGTTATTATCTTTTGTGGAATTTTATATAAGTTTTCATTTGTTTCTTTTATTTTATTATTTATTACATTCCAGTAATATATATCCGCCTTAAAGTTTCCATCATCATTATTTAAGACAACAAATGGCACTTCAGTATTATTTTTCAATGTGTCAGAACAGCCAGAAAATACAACACACATAAGTATCAAAAATATAATAGCTAATGAAGTTCTAAACAATTTAATCACATTATCTACCTACCTTATATTAGCTTTTCTTAAAATAAAAAAAGATTTATGGTGATGAAGCAATATAACTTATACACCATCCACCATATAAAGGCGACTTAGAAACTGTAATAAATCTGGTGAAGTACCCCTCTTCAGGAAATTTGTTAATATCATTCGATTTTTGCATATAATAAACACAGTAAAGCTTAGAAGGTTTTTCTATATTTTCACTGTCATTCTTTTTTATCATATCTGTATATACTTCAATTGATTTAATGTCAATTCTCTTTATATTTTTCAAATATTCTATATGTTCCTTATACACATAATTAATATCCTCAGATGATTTATTTGCTACATAATTTAAAAAATTGGAGTCACAAACAACAGCGAGATTATAATTCTTATCATTTATGCTATTATAATAGATGTTTATTATTTCTTCCGGAGACGCCTTTGAAATTTTAATTTTATCTTCCTTCGTCAACATATTGAAATACTTTTGCGCTATTGAATTATTTCCCTTTTCTTTAATGGCAATGTTGTTATTTGGAACTGAACATCCGACTACAATCAAGGCAAAAAATATCAAAAAACATAAAACAATTTTTTTAAATAATATCACTACCAATCACCTCCATTTCCTGTTTTTCCCCTTCTACATATATAAAAGCTAAATTCTTCTAAAAATATTCCGCATCATAAAATTATTTTTATCATTTTGGCATATTATGCTTCATATTACGCTCTTAACCTTCTATATTTCATCTCTATTATAAAATTAAAAATTATAAATTTTATTAATTATTCCTTAATTTTCTATTACAAACTTGTAACATAATCAGTAAAATTTTTCCGCAAAAATTTTACTGATTTCCCTAACTTGCCAGATAAATACCTACATTCTGATTGAAAATGCAGAATAAAAAATAAAAGACACCAACTATTTTTGATTGGTGTCTTACATAGAATTTTAATATTTCCCCTTAATTCGCTTATTTACTTATAACTGTATTTTCGTTTTGATCTAACAAAGTAAAAAATTGTTATAAAAGCAATAAAAATTGTCAACGCAAATAAATAGTATACTTGATTGCCAAGATCTTTCCCATTAACCGACGGGCGGCCTGTTGTCATTCCTGTATCATTCAAACCAGCTTTAAGAATAAGACCAATAGCGGAAATTATCTCGTCTTTTGTATATATCTTTTTGTCTTTAAGACCATAAAGCTCGCTTTTACCTTCGCCGTGAATAATGGGAACAAAATATTCTCCACTATTTGCTTCAATATAAAGAAAATCGGAATGCAACGAAGATATTCTGAAATGGATAAATGTTTTTGCCTCTTTTAAATTATTGTTATCAAGATACGAAGTTATACCATCAGTGTTACTGACAAAATCAATAGAATCAGGCGAAAGATAGCCGCCGATTTCTCCAACATCCCATCTATTATCCAAAAAAGATACGGTAATTGACGCTACATCCTTGCCGTTAAATTTTATAGGCACTTCCCACTCATAAGGTGCATTTAACAGAGCATTAGAAATATTTTTCCTCTCAATTAAGTTTTGGACAACCTCTTTATTAGCAATAAACACTTTATATGCTTTCCCGTATATCAATTCATCAGGATTACTTACATCCATTAACTCTTTGCGTCCCAGCTCATCTTTGTTATCGACTAAAAATTTTTTAGTATTTGACTGGCTATCACTAATTGCACGCTCTACCTGATCTTTTTCTTTTGCCAGATCTAATGTTTGTTGTTGCACCAGAGTATTTATTGGAGTAGCTGCAAAAACTGGAAAAGTTGATATTAATATCAATATAGTAATCACAACAAAAGTAAGGACCTTTTTCAAAATAATTCACCTCCTCCTCATTCATATTATTCCCAAAACAAAGAATCTGTCCAATACCAGCTACTGTTACTTACATAATATGAATAAGTTGCGCCATGTCCGTATCCATCCCAGGGATCGTTATAAATAACATAGTTTGTGCTGGTATCATAACCTTTAATAACCATAGCGTGTCCTCCTCCGGAAGTCCATTGTATTCTCGTATAAATAGGTCCTCCATGATTTATTTGATATTGCACCGCTGTATACGACAATGAATTATATTGTATAGAACCTGCTTTACTGGTATATTTCTTTACGTAGTATTCTGCATCAGTTGTATATCCTGGTTGATTAAAGTTCGTACCATACTTATCTTTTGCAATTTCAACTGTACGATCTGTTGTGTCACCTTTAAAATATGAAATTATCATAGAAGCACTAGTAGCCCAACAAAGATTGTCATAAGGCTGTTGAGAATATTGAGGCACAGATAATACAGATCTAGCAGCAAAAGCATTATTAATCTGAAAAACTAGCACAAAACTTATCAATAAAAATCCTAAAATAAGGGCTCTATTTTCTATCTTTCTATGCTTCATTTTTCCTCATCTCCATTTTCTGTATTTCTCCTTCTACATATATAAAAGCTAAATTTTTCTTAAAATATTCCACATCATAAAAATTATTTTTATCATCTTTGCATATTATGCTTCATTTTATATCAAATTTCTTGATCGCCTTTATTATTACCTCAACAATATCCTGACTTATATCATCTTTTATGTCCATATCAATATTTCTCATGTTTTTCTTTATAAGAGGCTGAAATCGCAATATTATTTCTTGCATAGCATCTTTATCCCCTTCTTTAGCCTTTAAAATAATTTCAAAAAGGCTTTTATCTTTGCTCATACTTTCAAGAACCCTCCATAAACTTTTTTATTTTCTTAAGGGCTTTTTTCTTAATCTTGCTTATAGATGATTGTGATTTATTTAACATTTTAGCTATCTCTTTTTGTGGTATATCTTGCATTATATTTAGCATTACAACATTAAATTCTTCCGCTTCCAGCAGTTCCTTAAATTTTGAAATCATTAATCTATCTATTATTTCATCTTCAATTAACACATTATCGTATATCGTACTGTCAATAATTTCCCCATCATTTTCGATATTGCCATTGCAATCTGCTAAGTCTAATGTCAAAAGCTCTTTCTTTTTAATGTCATTGTATTTTTTTATTGCTTTTACTGTTTCATAATTAATAGATTTTTCAATAAACTTAATGAATGCAAATTCTACATCTCTCTCTCCCATACATTTAACCTCCCATACCTCACCTCTATTATAAAATTTAAAATTATAAATTTTATTAATTATTCCTTAATTTTCTATTACAAACTTGTAACATAATCAGTAGAAAAATTTTTTCGCAAAAAAAAAGCAACTGCCTTAATCGACAATTGCAAATCATCTAATCACATTGCAAAAAGCTCTTTTACTTCTTCTTCACTCAACTTAGTTATAAAGGTCTCACCTGGGTTTATGACAGAATTTATCATTTCTTTTTTCTTCTCTTGCAGTTTTACAATTTTTTCTTCAATTGTACCTTGCGTTATAAGCTTTATGACTTGTACTGTATTCACCTGCCCAATCCTGTGGGCTCTATCTGTCGCCTGATCTTCTATGGCTGGATTCCACCACGGGTCAAAGTGTATTACAGTATCTGCACCTATCAAATTTAGTCCAGTTCCACCTGCTTTCAATGAAATCAAAAAGACATCCGAGTCACCTTTGTTGAAGGCTTTGACTAATTCCCCTCTCTCTTTCGTTTTTGTATCTCCGTCTAAATACAAGTATGAAATTTTTTCTTTCTTTAAGTTGTCTTCTATAAGCTTAAGCGCTGTCGTAAATTGGGAAAAAATCAGAGCCCTGTGTCCGCTTTCTTTCAATTCTTGAATCAGTTCCATCAAAAGCTCCATCTTGCCACTGGTACCTTTGTAATTTTCTACAAACATTGATGGATGGCAGCATATCTGCCTTAACCTCGTTAAAGCCGTTATTATCTTTATCTGGCTTCTTTCAAAGCCTTTATTTCGTATCTCTTCCTCTATTTCAGTCTTTGCATTCTCCAGATACGCCATGTACAACTCCTTTTGCTCTTTCGTAAGTTCAGCAAATGATGTGGTTTCTATCTTAGTTGGTAACTCCTTTAAAACGTCTTTTTTTAGCCTTCGCAATATAAATGGCCTTATATGTTTGCTTAAGTCATTAAGCGCCTCTTCATTTTTGTATCTTACAATTGGCTTCTCATACTTCTCAACAAATTTTCTGTGTGACAAAAGGTATCCAGGCATTAAGAAATCAAATATAGACCACAATTCAGTCAAAGAATTTTCTATGGGCGTACCAGTAAGCGCAAAATATCCTTTGGCTTTTATCCTTTTGACAGATTCTGCATTCTGAGACTTTGGATTTTTTATATGCTGCGCTTCATCCAAAATGCAATAGCTAAATTCAATATTTTCATAACTTTCTATGTCCCTCCTAATCAATGGATATGAAGTTATGACGACGTCAGATTCCTCTATGCTTTTAATAAGACTTCCTCTTTCGCTTTTACTGCCAGATACCACTAAAGTCTTTAGAGAAGGCGCAAATTTTTGTATCTCACTTTCCCAATTGTAGATAAGAGTTGTCGGACAGATGACTATTGCAGGTTCTTTATGCTTTTCTTTTTCATCCAGCAAAAAAGCTATAGTCTGTATCGTCTTTCCTAATCCCATGTCATCTGCCAGTATTCCGCCAAAACCATACGATGACAATGTTTTAAGCCATTTAAACCCTACTTCCTGATATTTTCTCAGGACACCATTTAACTTCTTAGGCACTTCAAATTCAGTATCCATTGGATTTTTTATGGCTTTGACTAAACTATTTAATTTTTCATCCTTATCAATCTTTAATCTATCACTTTCAAGTTTTTCGTCAATATAAAGGGCTTTGTATTTTGGAATTTTTACAATTTCTTTCTTTAAATCTTTGCTGCTTAAATCCAACGAATCAATGAAATTTGCAATTTTCACCAATTCATCATCAATAGGCAAAAAAGATCCATCAGGCAACTTGAAAAATTTCTTCTTCATTTTTATCGAATCAAATATCTTTGGAATGAGATCTCTATCTACATCATCAATAGAAAAGCTAAATCCCAACAAATCATCGTCCTGAATTCTAATGCTGCTGCTATAGGATCTTTTGTAGAATTTCATCCTTTTAAATGATTCAGAATAATACACATCAGCGTATTTTTGAAGCACAGGTAAATAATTTGATACAAAGTCAAATATGGAGTCTTCATCATCTAAGTAAACCAATTTATCTTTTACCTTAAATTCGCACTTTTCAAAGATATCTAGTATGCGTTTTTCTGCAGCCTCGTCCCTAACTAAAATACAGTCATGCTTTATCTTCGTCTTTGTATCATCGTATAGATTTACGTTATACTGGCCGTAAGTAAAATTTATATCAGCGGTTATTCTTTCTCCTTCTTTATCAAGGTAAATTTTCGCCACAAGTGGTTCACTGTAAAATTCCGATTTCACATCATCATCGATGACGACGCTTCCCGCTTTATCTATATTCGGAAATATTACTTCTGCAAACTTCTGCTTATCCTTCTCAGTAAATACAACGCTATTTGTATAATTAGTGATGTACACATTGTAAAATGGCGCTAAAGCAAAACGCTGCTTATCAGAAACCTTGTATATTTTCCCATCATACACAAAAAAATTACCTCTGCTGTCTAACGCCTTTACTTTTTCAATTCCCTCAACGGTAAGTCTAATATTTTTGTCGTTATTCCCTTTCTCAAGTTTAAAACTAATAGGAAGATCATCAAAAACCACATCTACATCATAATAAGTTTTTCCATCCAAAACCAAATTAAAATGACTGTCCTTCATCACTTCAATAAATTTTTCCAAATTTGATGGCGTAAGCCTTACATACTTTCCGGAAATAACCGAGTCAACTCTGTAATATGAATTTTCAGTATTGATTTTGTCAATCTCGTATATCTCTCTTAAAAACTTTATAAGCTTCATATCTTCTTCTTTAAAAGTATTTACGCTTGGATCAAATGAAAATCCTTTGCCAAATTCAACGATCATTCCTTCATCAATATCGTCAAAAAACTTCTTTATGCTTTTAACTACGTACAATTTGTCAATACCCATTCTAAGGCATAAAGATGTATTCATTTGATAAGATTCTAATGTAATCTCTATGTTAATAGGCTGTTTCAATTCATCAGGTATGTATTCTCTTTTTTCAAATTCTTCAAACAAATCATACGCAGCCTTATTTTTTAGATTGTCCTCTATCTCAGCTTGATTATTTTTTATATACATTAAAACTGCCGCAATATGTTTGCAATCACCACCATATCTTGCCTTTGCAGGGCATGTACAACTTGTGTACAATTCACCATTATACTTTTGTATCATTACTCTGTACAAAGATGTACCCATTACAAAAGCTTGAAATACAGTGCCAGTTTTGTTGTAAGTAAAATTGTGTATCTTACCTGACAGATAATATTCAAGACCTTTTCTATAGACACTATCATTTTCGCATCTGCTCTTAATCTCCGCATCAGTTAACTTAACCATAACTATCATCCCAATCAATATGACTTTTGTTATTAATAATTATATCAAATATAAGAAAAAAAGCATATAAAGAACATAACTCTTCATACGCCAATAAAAATCTCTATATCGCTTTTATCATATTGCTTAGATCTATGAAGTGCTTTATCTCCTCATTCAATAATGTTATTGCAACTTTTTTCGTAGAGTCAAATTTAGCATCTTTGACTATCTCATCGTAAAATATTATGGAATCTTTTTCCGCTCTTATTGCCAATTCTACAGCATCTTCAAATTTATTTATTTTCTCTAATACCTCGTCAACAGCATCTTTCGATGGAAAAACAGATGTATTGTAAAGCAATGTTAAATAAATAGATGCCTCTATGTCAAAGTACAAGCTATCGTCGCCTTTCTTTTCGTCTAAAAGCTTATTATAAAGCTCTTCAAATCTGGATTTATGTATAAGCTCCTCTTTCGCCATGTCATCAAAAAACTTTCTCATTTTCTCGTCGTTAGAAAATTTCTCTGAAGCTTTTGTATAAAATTCGTATCCTCTTTCTTCTATATCTATAGCAAGCCTTGCAACTTCTAAATCGGTCAAATATTTTTTCTCAATATTGTTTAACATAACAACACCTCCCGAAAATTATTATCTTCTACTAATCATTTTATCATTACAAAATTTTCTAGTCAATTGGCTTTTAAAAACTTTAATAATTTATTTTTGTAAAAGCCAAAATAATTCAAGGTGATGTTATGTGGTACATAATTTTTTCAATTTTTACGGTAATTATATCGCTTTTTTTAATAGACAGAAAAAAGTTAAAAGTGCTAATACCTGCGTATCTGCTTTCATCTGTGATAGGCTTTTCTTTGGATGTAATATTTGACTTTACTTTGAAATACTATTATTACATTGATACACCTATTCCAAACGGTGTTCTATCATTCCTGATGGAAACATTTATAGGACCACCTTATGGCATGATTTTTATACAATACATACCAAAAGGAAAAATACGCTACATCATATACACGGCTGCATGGATATTGTTTCTGACTGCCGTTGAAGCAGTATTTCACATAAACGGGCTTCTTATTTACAACAGATGGAATTATTTCTTTTCAGTCATAACGTACATCTTCACATTGTTAGCTATAACTGCTCAATATAAATACTTGTTTAAAGAATAGGCAGCATCAAGCCATACATATGTGTTATATATGAAAATAGGATACCAACCGTAGAGCCTATTATGACATCTGAAGGATAGTGCAATCCCATGTAAATCCTCGAAAGACTCACTAAAATAGCCAGACTGACTAAAATAATCGTCAAATCAGGAAAGAAAAATGAAAAAGAAACCGCCAAAGAAAATATAGCTGTAGCGTGACCTGACGGGAAAGAATAATCTCTCAACAAATATTTGAATGTATTGGCTTCAGGCAAAACCATGTAAGGCCTTGGCCTCGTGCATATTCTCTTTAAAATTTGCACAACTAAGTGGCTACTTGTCAAAGTAGTAAGGGCTTGAATGGCAGAAAGCTTAACGCTGCTTTTTCCAAACAAAATCAGCAGCAAACAAGATAAAATCGTAAAATACGGTCCTCCTATATGGGTTATTTTAGGCATAATCTTATCAAGAGTTTTGCACTTTATCCTTTCATTTAAAAGGAAAAATACATTCCTGTCCTCCGCAATAATCAATTTCTTCACTCCCGACACAAATGAAACCTCCTTACACCTTCAAAGCATCATTCTTTATATTATTTATAACTACGCTGCATACCTTGTCTGCTGAATTGTATATGCCAATTTCCTCCATGCGCTCCTTCATTTCATCTATCTTTTTCTTGTCAGATAAGAGATCTAATATCTTTTTGTCTAACTTTTCTATATCTTTAATTCTTAAGGCAATCCTCTTTTTAAGCAAAAATTCGAGATTTCTCTCTTCTTGTCCAGGTATAGGATCAAAAATTATCATAGGCAATTTCTTAATTATGGCTTCGGTGACAGTAAGACCACCACTTTTAGTTACTAAGACATCAGCAGCCTCCATAAATTCATGCACGTTGTCTACATGACCATACACAAATACATTATCATCCGATATCTCCTCTATTTTAGCCTTTAAATTCTTATTTAATCCACATATTACAGCAATCTGCAAATCTTTATGCCTCTGTATAACATTGACGGCTTTTTTTATGTTTCCCAGTCCAAGTCCACCGCCCATCACCATCACCAATGGTCTATCTAATTGAAAACCCAATTTTTCTCTCATCTCATTTTTATCTTTTTTGACGTAAAATTCTTCATCAATAGGTATGCCAGTCACATTTATTTTGTCATCGGAAACACCCATCAAATTCATCTGACTTTTCATCTCTCGAGATCCAACAAAATACCCATCTATCTGGTGATGTATCCAATAGGCATGGACATCGTAATCAGTCAATATGGCAAATATCGGAATGTTGAGATCTCTTTTTATATGTGACAGAATAGAGCAAGAAAACGGATGGGTGCATATTACTGCGTTAGGCTTTAAATTTAACACGTAATCTTTTATAAATGTATAAACAGACATGCCTACCAGCTTATTTATACGCCTTTCTATCTTGTCCCTTTCCATCTCATAAAGATACCCCCATAATTCAGGTGTCAATTTTAGCGTCTTTAAGTAAATTCTCGTTGTCAAGTAAGACAGGCTGGGAAACTTCTCCCCAAGTGGATTTTCCACGAAGGCTTCAACGCCATCTCTTTTTTCGAAGGCTTTTTTTAAAGCCATCGCCGTTCTTTTATGTCCAGTTCCTATATCTTCATAAAGTATTAAAATCTTTATTTTATCCATCAAAAAGACCCTCACAATCACTATATTGATTATGGCATTTAAACATTAAATTTAAATTAAATTTGTATTAAAAATGCGTTAAAATCTATCCATCAATATAGTTTATTTTTATTTGCTATCTAATATTATACCATCAAAATCAATTTATTGTATAAAATTTATAAAAACCCTCTTCCGTTAAAAAGAGGGTTTTTATAAATTTTACGCTAATGCTTTTTTCTTTATCATCTCAATTGCATTTCTAACTTGCGGAATAATAGAAACCACAAAACAAATCAAGACCTCCACACCTACTAATATACCATTAACAAGAAGCGAATAGACAATAGGATTCATACCTTTTGGTGCATAGCTGGCAAAGAAGAAGACACCTGATAGAAAATGTGAAAAAAACCTGCCAAAACCACCAACTAAGATTCCCAGACTTAAATTCTTTTTAAAGAATCCTGCAAGTCCTAAGGCACCAAACGCCAATGGATAATCTAATAGAAGCTGTATCCAATGCACAACATAAGGGTCTTGTATTAGCTGAAGTATTCCATAGGCCATTCCCACCGCTATGCCTGGACCTGCACCGTAATAGTATGCAAAGACAAACAGCGGAAGCATACTGGCTGGCGTTATAGAACCACCTTGAGGCCAATGATAAAACCTTATATACGATAAGACAAATGATATAGCTATTGCCAATCCACCGTACACAAGCATCTTTGCGTTAAATTTCACGCTGTTTCTTAAAATGTAAAACAAAAAGGCAGCGAATAGAATCGCAATTATGATGGAAAGTGTGGCAGGCTTTATTTTTGTAAAGTCGGAAAAAATGCTTACAATGTAGGACATAAAAATAACCTCCTTTTGAGGCTATGTACCGCTTAAAACAAAAAAACCGCACACCGATGCGGTCTTTTGCCGCATTCCCTTCGTAGGTATTAACCTAATCAGGTTCTAGGGGTTTGGCATCTGCCATCTCAGCTAAAAGCACCCCCAGCGGACATAGTCTATTGATTAATTTATTATCTAATTATAATAAAATTACTTTTTAAATGCAATACCTTCATGTTGAAGCAGTAATGACTTGACATTAAGTCCTCCTGCAAAGCCTTTCAGTGTCATATCTGAACCGATGACCCTATGACATGGTATGATAATCGGAATAGGATTTTTATTGAGGGCATTTCCTACAGCTCTTGATGCATTTGGCTTACCTATTCTTCTTGCGATTTCACCGTATGTAGCGTAAAAGCCATACGGTATCTTCATAAGCTCTCGCCAAACAGATTTTTGAAAGTCTGTCCCTTCTAAATCTAACTTTACGCTAAATTCTTTCAAGTGACCCTCAAAGTACAATTTAAGCTGTTCTTTGCAATCAGCTATAAATGAATTCGTACTCCTTAAACATTGTAAATGTTCTTCATTAGGAAAATCTATCCTCGTTATGCCATCTTCGCTTGAATATATTCTTAGCGTTCCAATCGGTGTATCTAAGTCATCCCATACCACATTATCACATCCTGATGCATTTTGCTATTTAACAACTACTTCTTCGACTTCATCTTCAATTTCAAAATCTTCATTAGATTCATAAGAAGATTCACTTGATTCTGATTTGCCTGAAGTTGCTATTTTTGCTAAACTTTTTTCTATTGAATCAATCTTTTTCATTTTTTTCAATGTATAAACTATGTAAAATACCAAAAAGATAACTGATACAATCGGTGTAGCTAAAGCCACAAAATACTGCAGAAATAGCATAAATCCACTTTGAACCATTCTTGACACTCCCTTCTAAATAAGATATTCACTATTTATTATTTCACAAGTAAACTATCAAAGCAAGTATTATAAAAAATATTATACATAGTTTTTTCTACTAAAAGTAAAGCCATATTGGTGAAACTTAAGTTTCATCAATATGGCTTATTTTTAAACAGCATCTTTAAAATATCTTCTTACATCCTTTAGATAATCAATTATTGTCAAGTGTTGAGGGCATTTTGTCTCGCACTCTCCGCATTCTATGCAAGAACTTGCTTTACCTTCATTTAAGTTATTATAATTTCTAAGTGCTTCATCATAATTGTTGTACATGTGGGCTTCATTGTATACGGCAAAATTCTTAGGTATATTCACACCATTTGGACATGGCATACAGTAGTTACAAGCAGTACATCCTACAGGCGAAAGCCTTTCATAAGTTTCTCTGACTTTATCTACAAGTTTTACCTCGTCCTCGGTTAAACCATTTGCTTTTGATCTTGAGGCACTTTCTATATTTTGTTTCACTTGTTCCATCGTGCTCATTCCACTTAATACAAGGGAAACTTCAGGATGATTCCACACCCACTGCAAAGCCCATTCTGCAGGTGTCCTTTTTACACTTGCACTGTTCCAAAGCTCTTTGATAGCCTCTGGCGGATCTCCAGCAAGCTTGCCACCTCTTATTGGTTCCATTACAATAACGGCTAATCCCTTTGACGCAGCATACTTAAGCCCTTTTAAGCCCGCTTGATTGTTTATATCCATGTAGTTGTACTGTATCTGACAAAAATCCCATTTATCGTAATCATCGATTATGCCTTTAAAAACATTGTATTCGTCATGGAAAGAAAAACCTATGAATTTGACTTTGCCTTCTTTCTTGACCTTTTCCATCCAGCTAAACACATCAAGTCTTTTGTACTTCTCCCATCTCTCTTTATCCAATGCGTGTAGAAGGTAAAAATCTATGTAGTCAACGTCCAGTTTTTTTAGTTGTTCATTCAGGTATTTATCCATATCTTCTTTTTCATTAACAAGCCATGACGGAAGTTTTGTAGCTAAATACGTCTTTTCCCTGTATCCGTCTTTTAAAGCTTTGCCTACCACAATCTCACTTTGCCCATTGTGGTACGGATATGCAGTATCAACGTAGTTAACGCCATTATCTATAGCATATCTTATCATCTTTATAGCTTCTTCTTCATCGATCTTGCTGTTGTCTCCGCCTATTGTAGGCAATCTCATTGCGCCAAAACCCAATGCTGAAACCTTAACACCTGTATTGCCAAATTCTCTATACTGCATACAACCCCTCCGTATCTTAAAATTTAAATTTCTTATTTGATTATAACACCATTGCTTTAAATAACAAAATTCCCGTAATCGCATCTATTGCTTTAGCTTTTCAACAATGTTAATCTTAAATTAAGCTAATAGATAGGAGGTAATTGCATATGGAATACATCGATTTAAGAAGCGACACAGTCACGTTGCCAACTCAGGAAATGAGAGATGCCATGTACAAAGCTTTAGTAGGCGACGATGTTTATGGTGAAGATCCCACTGTAAAGAAGCTTGAAGAAATGGCAGCAGATATTATGGGAAAAGAAGATGCAATGTTTGTGACAAGCGGGACACAAGGAAACCAAGTATCTGTCATGACACATACACATCACGGCAACGAAATAATACTGGAAGAAAAATGCCATATAATTACGTATGAAGTCGGTGGAATAGGATATCTATCAGGGGTGCAAGCTAAAACTATACGAGGAATAAATGGTATTATGGACCCGAAAGATGTTCTAAACTCCATCAGGACAGATGACATCCATTTTCCAAAGACAAGTCTTATATGTCTGGAAAACACCCACAATAAAGCAGGTGGTACAGTTACACCACTAAGCAATATGAAGGAAATTTATGAGATAGCAAAAGAACACGATATACCTGTTCATTTAGACGGAGCAAGGATTTTCAACGCAGCCACATACCTAAATGTGGACGTAAAGGAAATAGCAAGATACGCTGACAGCGTAATGTTTTGTCTGTCAAAAGGACTTTGTGCACCCGTAGGTTCCATTGTGGCCGGCAGTAAAGATTTCATTAAAAAGGCCAGAAAGTACCGCAAAATGTTGGGTGGTGGTTTAAGACAAGCTGGGATTTTAGCTGCAGCAGGAATTGTAGCACTTGAAAAGATGACAAAGAGATTAGCAGAAGATCACGAAAACGCAAGGCTTTTAGCAGAAGGCTTAAATAACATAAAAGGCATAAAAGTTGACATGTCGACAGTTCAAACAAATATCGTCATGTCTGACATATCTGCAACAGGTCTTACAGGAGCACAATTATCCTCAAAACTTTTAAATTACGGGATTAAGGTAAACGGCGGCAATGACTACGCCGTAAGATTTGTAACACACTATTACATCAAAAAAGACCATATTGACAAGGTCCTTCACGCCATAAGCACAATATTAAAAGAGCAATAAAGATTATTGCTCTTTTTTGCATTTATCTTCAATATCATCATCATCGTGAAGCTGCAGCGGCATAGTCGCAACGACGATGTGTTTGTGTTTTAACAGTTCTTTTTCTATATAAACTCTCGTCTTATTATGAAGAATGTTGTGCCACCTTTTCCTAACTACAAACTGCGGCAATATTACTGTTATCATATCTCCTTTTTTATAGTTGTACTCTTCCGATTCTATAAATTTAAGAAGCGGCTCGACGATTCTCCTAAATGGCGAATATTTGACAATAAGCGGTATGTCCGTATTAAGCATGGCATACCTCTTTTTTATCTTTTCACCGCTTTCCTCATCTATAGACACATTAAAAGCGATGACATGCTCAGATATCGTCCTGGCATACCTTAACGCTCTGATACTGGCCTTATTGATGCTCTCTATAGGCACTATTACTCTGTTTCGATAGTGACTTTCAGAGATCTTTATGCACTGAAGATCTTCTGGGCTTACTCTAAGCTGTACAGCCACAGCCCTGTAATGCTTATTTATCTTAAGCATCATAAATACCAAAACAGGTATAACTATTATTACGATCCAAGCGCCTTCTCTAAATTTGGTTATTCCTACAATTACGACAACTAAAGCTGTGACAATAGCGCCTGTACCATTTATAATCGCCTTTATGACCCAATTTTTGCTTCTCGTCGTTATCCATCTCTTTGCCATGCCTGTCTGCGACAAAGTAAATGATATGAAAACGCCAATTGCATAAAGTCCTATCAAGGAAGTGACATTAGCCCTGAATGCCACAATAAGAACAGTAGCCAAAACTGAAAGCAATATTATGCCGTTTGAATAGCTTAGCCTGTCGCCTCTTTTGTTAAGCTGTCTCGGCATGTGTCCTTCTTTTGCCATTATCGCAAGTAAGAGTGGAAATCCTGAATAAGCAGTATTAGATGCCATTACCAATATGATAAATGTTGTTGCTGTAATGTAATAGAACATGAAGCCTCTACCAAATATTTCGTTTGCTAACTGTATGATTACAGCTTTGTCTCCTGCAGTAACGTGATACATGCTTATAAGGACAGATATGCCGCCAAATGAAATCAAGACAATAGAAGATAGCAAAATCAAGACAGTAATTGCTCGTTTAACAGATGGCTCTTTAAAATTCGGCACCGCATTGCTTACAGCTTCAACGCCAGTCAAAGCAGAACATCCATTTGAAAAAGCTCTTAAAAGTAAGAACAGTGTGACTGGTTCAACGGCTTTTAAAGGTGTAGTAGGAGGCACATATCCTCCTTTTATCTTTAAAATACCTGCAATAAGCATCGCAACTATGCCAAAAACAAAAGCATACGTAGGAACACCAAAAATTCTGGATGATTCACGTATACCTCTCAAATTGCCTATCATCAAAATCAGCACAATTGCGATACATATAAGTATTGAGTAAGGCCTTAAAAATAAAAATGCAGATGTTATCTGATCAACACCTGATGACACACTAACTGCCACTGTCAAAATATAGTCGACAGATAGTGCAGCACCAGCTACTACTCCTGCGGTCTTCCCTAAGTTATCAGACGCAACTATGTAGGCGCCTCCTCCATTTGGGTAGTTTTCTATCGTCTGTATGTAAGAAAAAGTAAGTATCAATAATAGACTGATAATAGCGGCAGAAATATAAAGCAGATTTTTATATGCCATAAAGCCTATTGCAGGCAGCAAAACTAATAAGATTTCCTCGCCGGCATAAGCCACAGAAGAAATCGCATCGCTGGACAGTATAGGAAGTCCCCATATTATGCCGTATTTCTCGTTTTTAATAGCCTTATTTGTCAGTGGTCTACCTATTAAAGCCCTCTTAAGTCTATTAAACATCATAACGCCTCCGCTTATTAATAATAACCTATTATAAATCATTATTAATTATTTATCAATATCAATTTATTTATATATTTTACTATTTTTACTGCCTTTCCTCTCTGTATTTATCCATTACGTGTGAAAATATCTCCGCATTTGTTGGGGGTGTGTACGAAATAGCATTTGCACCAGCTTCTATCGTCTCCATTATCGTCTCATCTGTAGGCCCTCCTGTGGCAATTATCGGTATATTTGGGCAAATGTCTCTTACCCTTTTCACAATCTGCGGCGTCTTTTTTGCACCTGAAATATTTAAAATCGTTGCCCCTGCATCTACGCGGCCTTTTATGTCTTCATTTTCTGAGACGATGGTTACTATTATCGGTATGTCGATTGTAGCCCTTATCTTTTTGATTATATCATTTGCAGTAGGTGCATTGACGACAACACCCATAGCGCCTTGGAATTCCGCATCAAGTGCCAAATTGACCACTCTCTTGCCTTGTGTAAGTCCACCGCCGACACCGCTAAACACAGGAATGTCTGACGCCATAATTATAGCGTGTGTAATGACAGGCTGTGGTGTAAAAGGATAAACTGCTAATATGGCATTTGCATTTGTGTTTCTTATTATAGCTATGTCTGTAGTAAAAAGTATTGACTTTATCACTTTTCCATGTATTTTTATGCCTGAAACATTTTGTATAACCTCCGGAACTCTAACCATCTTCTGTCTCAAAGGCGACACTATCTCAGGTATTGACAAATTATCCATACATATCACCTCCAAAAATAAAGTTTTAAAGGGCATATTGTAGTATACCACAATATCGATGTCATTTAAACTGGTTTTTTTCTTTTCCATTTAAATAATAAATGGCGATCTGCGTCCTATGCTGAAGGGATGTCTTATCAAGTATAGACGATATATAGTTTTTCACGGTTCCTTCTGAAATAAAAAGTTTATCAGCAATTTCTTTGTTGGAAAGTCCTTTCGATATGAGATCCATTATTTCTATTTCTCTTTTTGTGAACATTGACATGTCAATTTTTGAATCATCGCACTTACGGATTCCTTCCTTAATCTTGTCAAGAACCACATCCTGTATAACTGAATTGCCTGCATAAACCATTTTTATGGCATTCTTTATGTTTTCAGGAGAATTGTTCTTTAAAAGATATCCTTTTGCACCGCTCTTTATGGCATCTACTATGTATTCATCGTCGTCAAATGTGGTAAGTATCAAAACTTTTGTCTTTGTACGACTGCATATTTCGTAAGATGCCTGCACACCGTTCATTACAGGCATTCTAACGTCTATCAACGCAACATCCACGTCGTGTTTTAAGCAGTAGTTTAAAGCTTTTAACCCATCGTCAACGCAAGACAGCACTTCAAAGTCTTTATCCATTTCTAATATGATCTTAAGACTTTCTCTAATAAGAGAATCATCGTCGGCAATAAGTATTTTAATCGGCATTCAACATCCCTCCAATGGAAGCAAAAATATCACCGAAAATCCATTTGAACCATCTATAATGACTTTTCCTCCAATGCTTTCGCATCTCTCCTCGATGCCCTTAAGCCCAAGTCCTTTTCTTACAACATCTGTGCCAACGCCATTATCTTTCATCTCTACCTTAATAAATTTATTAAGCACATCAATGGTTAAAGAAACTTTAGTAGCCTTTGAATATTTCATGGCGTTTGTTAACAATTCTTTTACATTTTCCATTATGATATTCCACTGTGAATATGTAATCTTATCAATAATACCAGTGTATTTTAGATTTGCAGAAATATGAGTCTTTAACGCGAAATCATCCAAAACAAGCTTCAATCTGTTAAGCCCCATCTGTTCCAGTGGTGGTTTTATCTCCCTTAATGCAATTCTTATGCTTTCAAGTCCATTTCGCAAAGTATCTATGGTGCTTTGGATCATCCTTTTTGCATCATCTTTGTTTCTATCCATTAAAAGCTTCGAAGCTTCTAACTGCATCAAACTTCCTGATATTGTATGCCCAATATCGTCGTGGATTCTCTGGGACAGCCTATTTCTTTCTTCTAACTGTGTAGTGTATTTAAGCTGCCTTTCATACTCTTCATTTTTATCTATTCTTATGTATAAATCCTGTATTTTCCATCTTAACTCCTCATTCTTCCTTTTTAAGCTTTCTAATTTTTCGTATGACCTTTTGGCAAGATATGATATAAGATACGACATCAACAACACAATAATATATTCTGGTATTAATTCGCTTTTAATGAACATCATAATTGAAAGCGAAATAATAAGGCTAAACAAATCAGTAATCAATCCTGAAAATATCTCGTAAATATTAACTGGAACTAAAAACACAAAAAAATTGCTAACATGATTATACGAAAATAGCAATAAGCCAATGGATATAAGCAGCATAAGCTTTTTTATATTCTTTCTATCTGCTAAATAATACGCCATATTGATACATATATATAAAAGAATGAATGCTACAAACTCTGCCGGATATGTAGCCGCTTCTATGTATATGTATTTTATAATAATGTATAAAACAATGATCAATTTTGTCGCAATAACCCACATTTCCATAAAAATATCTCCTCAATAGACTAATTATATTTTATCCCAAAATGGTTATAATTGCACCATAAAAAAATAAGGCTTAAAGCCTTAAATTATACAAAATCCGCCGTTTTATTAGACATCTTCATTTTATACGATGCAATTAGTATAAAAGTTAGGGAGAATGCCAGCAATATAAAAATATTTGGCAATACACCACTACTGGACGTTGCACCTTCTATTTTTGTTATGGCATCAATAGCCCATCTTTGCGGCATAAAATAGGAAACTTTTTGGAAAATCTTTGGCATGACTTCGATAGGCCAAAAAGCGCCTCCCAACATACAGCTTGGAGTTATTATCAATGTCGATAATCCTCCGGATTGAGCAGTAGAATCGCTAAATGCTACGATAAGCATACTAAGCCCTATAGCAGATAGCCCAAATGCAATAAGAATTACAAATATTTCTAAAAGAGATTTATCAAAAGGCAGCTTCAGAAACACAGCCAAAAGCAACATGATCATCTCTATCTGAAACAAAGTCACTATCATATTCACTATAAAGTTGCTTAGTGCATATACAATGGATTTGACGGGTGCAGCGCATATCCTGGAGTAAGTTTTATCTCGTTTTTCCTGAAGCATAAGCTCTGCTATCCTGCTTGTTCCCATCATCAAAAACATTATAAACATTCCTACGCTGCGTGTCATTATATCGTTGATCACGCTTTTGTCTTTAACTGTGTATTCGCCTAACTTTACCAAGGCATTTTTTTCGTATTCTTGATACATTTTATAAAAAATGCTACTATCGCCATTAGAAGAAATCGACAGGTATTTTAAATTGCTGATGTATTCATCAACATAATTTTTTACGGCTAATGCGACTTCTTTGCCTTTGATGGACACGATTTGAACTTTTAAAGGTTTATCTTCAATTACATTTTTGCTGAAATCTTTCGGAAATATAATTGCAAAATCGATATTGCCTTTTGTAACGTATTTATCCAAATTGTTTTCATCAATATTGACAACTTTGAACTTTTGAGAATCTTTAAATGAGTTTACTAAGTCTTTTGATAATGTACCTGTGTCGTTGTTTATGACTCCAATAGCTAATTTTGAACTACCGGACAGATTCAACGTCAAAACTACAAAAGGTATTAAAACCGACAACAGTATATAAATCAAATTCCCTTTTCTCCTGAAAAACAATTTTAAAGTATTCTTTACGAGAAGAAAAACATTTCTCACGATTAGAAAGCCTCCTTTCGGAACAAATAAGCGGCTAAAAACACGAAAACAAAAGCACATGCCAAATTAATGACTATCGCTGTTAATACGTCATTGTAGTTATTGGCAAAAGCCACATTTAATATGGCTGAATTTGTCCATTTTACAGGTGATATGTTGGACAAATTTTTAAATAAGGCTTCCGCAGAATCTACTGAAAAATAAGAACCGCCCAAAAATGCTATAAAAGGAATTATCGCATTGACAATGCCTGATGCAACGCCGCTATTTTTAAATAAAAATCCCAGGCAAATTCCAAGACTTATCGAAAATATGATCTCACTTATTATTATCAGTGCGATTGTGTATATATCATTACCCCAATAAGCTTTAAGTATAAACTTGCTGTACAGAAAAACTAAAATTGACTGCAAAAAAACTGATAGAGATGAACCTAAAATTTTTCCAAATAATATCTCATGTTTTTTAGCAAGGGTTGTAAGCATTCTATTGCCCGTATTTCTCACTCTCTCACTGTTTATAGAGTAAATACCGCTTATAGAGCCGTAGAGTATGATTAACGTCAACATGGTGATTGAATAGTAATCGTAAGAAGACGGCTGTCTCTCACCATTTAACGACACTATTTCTGTAAAGTCGTGATTGTCACTCACATTTATTTTTGATAATGATTGTGGACTTTCCTTTGCCACGACAGCAACAACATTAAATCTGTCGACAAAAGCTTTGAGAATTGTCTCAACAATGTTTGTATCAATAGAGTCTCTGTCATTTTTATAAAATACTATATTATTTCCTCTCAAGACAATGTAACCCGCATACTTGGCATTTCTAACATCGTTTATGCCACTGGCTATTTCTTTCACCTCATGAAACCTTATCCCCAGCTTCTCACAGCTATCCACAAAATTATTAAATCCTTTCGATAGCTCTTTGCTTCCGTTATCTGTGTATTCTACGCTGATATTGCTTATTTTGTGATCTCCATTAAATGTATTTGAAAAAGCAAAACCTAATATAGTCATAAGGACTATGGGAAATAAAACCATGAATACCATAGCTTTCTTACTTCTAAAATTTCCCTTTATTTCTCTCAATGCGATTTTTAATACTCTCATGATCAATCCACCTTAATCTCTTAATTTTCTACCTGTAAGCGTCAGAAATACCGTTTCTAAATCAGGCGTCTGTGTCTCAATGTTTTTGATAGCTATGCCATCAGATGTAAAGTAGTGAATTATCTTGTCAAGGTTGCTGACATCCCTATAGCTTACGATTTTTACCGTATTTTCATCTATATCAATGCTTTTTACTCCGTTAATAGCTTTAAGTTTGTTTTCATCTATATTCGCCACTGAAGTGACAGTTATCATCACCGTATTCGTATCTGTAATGATTGATTTAAGCTCTTCTTTAGTGCCCTCGGCAATTATCTTTCCATGATCGATTATGGAGATTTTCGTGCATATGGCTTCAACTTCCTCCATGTAATGGCTTGTGTATATTACAGTGCTTCCCATCTCATTTAGCTTTTTCACAGATTCTAAAATATGATTTCTTGATTGAGGATCTATGCCGACTGTAGGTTCGTCCAATATTATTATCTTCGGCTTATGCGCTATCGCACATGCTATATTAAGTCGCCTTTTCATTCCTCCCGAAAATTTATTTGCCATCCAATTTGCTTTGTCTTGTAGACCTACGAATTCCAACGCCATGTCAACACTTTCTTTAAGTTCTCTGCCTTTAAGTCCGTAAAGACTTGCAAAAAAGCTTACATTTTCGTATGCGGACAGTTCTCCATAGATAGCAATGTCCTGTGGCACAACGCCAATATTCATTTTAGCGAAATCAGGCTCTCTTTTTATGTCCCTCTCCATCACATAGACTTTTCCGCTGTCTATCTTCAAAAGCCCGCATATTATATTTATAGCTGTACTTTTGCCAGCACCATTTGGACCTAAAAAGCCGTAAATCTCTCCTTCTTCAATTTCAAGATTTACATTGTCAATTGCCACTAAGTCCCCAAATCTTTTGGTCAATCTTTCAAATTTCACAGCTTTCATAAACATTCTCCTTTATTTGAATCTTACGTTTAAATCATATAACAAAAATTGATCTTTATTAAGTACAAAAAGTCACTACTTGTATATGACTTTTGTCACAAAAAAAGAGACGGCCATAACCGTCTCCATGATTATATATAAAAAGGCTCGCAATGATCTTCGCTTCAGCCTATATAAATCTTTGCACACCTGTATTAAATCAAACCTTATGACTTAATACAAGCATCTCAAAACCTATATAAACCTTTGCTCGACCATTATAAATACCTTAGAAACCTAATATAATCTCTCGACTATATTAGACCTCCAGCCTAAGTACAACGCTAAGCTATACATCTGGCCTGCGGAACTTATAATGATCTTAGCTCGACTATAATACATCTCTTTTAACCTTATATTAATCTATATGACTAATATAAAGCCTTACAAGACATATTACAGTCTGCCCGCCGACTGATATTGGACCACTTGATCCAATATCAATCTTTGGCCGATCATCTAAGAACTTTCGTCCTTATATGATCTTGGCTCAACCATTGCGAACCTTACGATATTATATTGTCCCGATTACGACATAATATACTTAAAAACATGTGGTAAATTTAGGAATCTTTATAATTCAAAGCGATTACATCTTTTCTGCCTTCTAAGTAATTTCTGTCAATTTCAATTTCATTAGACTGTATCTTCCGTCCGCCTGTCATCTTCAAGAAATTATCCTCCGTCTCAATCGGCAAATTAACGTTGCTTGTCCTAAAGTGCATTGCAATGGTCAACTTTGGTTTAAGCTGCTCAACTACTTTTACTGCCTGTCTATCATCAATCGTGTAATACCCACCAACTGGCACCATCAATACGTCAACATCCCCTACTTCTTTCACCATATCGTCTGTAAGTATGTGTCCAAGATCCCCTGCATGGCACACTTTCATGCCATCAGCCTCTATTACGAATATTATGTTCTTCCCTCTTTTAGCACCATGCTCGTCATCGTGAAATACACTTACTCCTTTTATGTGAACACCATCTACATCATGTTCACCAGGAGTATTCACGATTTTAAAGTCACCCTTTACAGCTTTAAAGTAATTGTGGTCAAAATGAGAATGAGATGATGTCACAATGTCGGCTTCTGTCTCAGGCAGCGGATATCCTACAGTCTGATCAAATGGATCTGTCACTATGCTTATACCATTTTCTAATGTTATCTTGAAGCATGAATGTCCAAAATACCGTATTTTCATATTAACACCTCCTATGCCATATTATAACACATTATCTTGTCCTATATTAATATCATTGGCACGATTCATAGCTTTATCATAAATTTCCTCAGGATAGCCTGACCTCCATAAAAATATTAGGCGGATAATCCGCCTTTACATTTTCTCTGGTGCTGTTATCTTCAACATATCAAGCACATTCTTTATTACAATTCTTGTAGCATCGATTAAAACTATCCTTGCTTTCATCAGTTCTTCATCAACACCTCTCACCCTGCAGCTATTGTAAAAAGTGTGAAACAGTGATGCTACGTCGAGTATATACCGCGTGATTCTGTGAGGAGCCATGGTATTTGCTGCTATTGTAATTTCTTCAGGCAGATATGCCAGTTTTTTAATCAAACTAATCTCTGTATCTTCACTCAACAATTTTAAGTTGACTTCTTTTAAATTGTCTGTATCAATCCCATCTTCCTTTAATTGCCTCAATATAGAACATATTCTGGCATGGGCATATTGAACGTAAAAAACTGGATTTTCATTTGACTGCTCAACAGCTAAGTCCATATCAAAGTCAACAGCACTATCAGCAGAACGCATGTTAAAGAAAAATCTCGCGGCGTCTTTGCCGACTTCATCAATCAAATCTCTCAATGTCACCATTTTGCCTGTCCTTTTTGACATCCTTACTACTTCTTTGCCCTTCATAAGCCTTACAAGCTGCATCAAAAGCACATCAAGCCTATCAGGGTCAATACCCAGTGCTTTCATGGCACCCTTCATCGGTGCCACATGTCCATGATGATCGGCACCCCATATATCGATGACCCAATCAAAGCCACGAGTCACAAATTTATTCTTGTGGTAGGCTATATCAGATGCTAAATATGTAGGAAAACCATTTGCCCTTACTAATACGTCATCTTTTTCAGCACCAAAAAGCGTCTCTTTAAACCAAAGAGCACCATCTTTTTCATACGTATAACCTTTTTCCTTAAGTTCTTCTATGACTGATTGTACCTCACCGCTTTCATGCAGCGTATTTTCAGAAAACCATACGTCATACTCTATCCCGTACGCTTCAAGGTCCTCTTTAAGTTTAGCTATATTCTTTTTAAGTCCATACTGTATTAATGCTTTTCTCCTTTCTTCAGGATCTGCATCTTTGTACTTATCACCGTATAATTCTAAAAATTCTTTTGCCCTTTCAATTATATCATCGCCGTGATAACCGCCCTCAGGCACTTCGGCATCTTCACCTAATAATTGCAAATAGCGAGCTTCCAATGACAAGCCAAATTTTTCTATCTGGTTGCCTGCATCGTTTATGTAAAACTCTCTCGTGACATCGTATCCTGCATAGTCCAATATAGATGAAAGTGCATCGCCTAATGCACCACCTCGGGCATTTCCCATGTGCATGGGGCCAGTTGGATTTGCCGATACAAATTCTACTTGTACTCTCTTGCCATTTCCAATATTCACCCTGCCGTAATCTGGACCTTTCTCTTTTATAAGCATCAATGCTTCAACGTTATAATCATCATTCAAGTAAAAATTCATAAATCCTGGACCTGCTATTTCCACTTTTTCAATCATTGTACCTTCAAGCTTAAGTCCATCTTTAATTATCTCTGCGATCTTTCTTGGCGGCATCTTTGCAGGTTTTGCCATTATCATGGCTGTGTTTATAGCTAAATCTCCAAATTGTTTTTCCTTAGGTTCTTCTATTTCCACTGATGGAATTTCTTCAATATTTAAAAGGCCATTCTTTTTAGCTTCCTCTATAGAGTTTATCACCATTTCAGTTATCTGATTTTTTACCCTTTGTACAATATTATCCAAATCAATTAACCTCCCGCACCGTTAAATGTAGTTCATTATCGCTTAATACTCTTTCATCTAAATCAATGGCATATTTGAGTTTCAACTCTCCACCATTTTCTGTCAAATTTACTTTGATTTCATCAGATTTTACGCCAAGCATTATATTTCCGTAAGGAGTCACATAGTTTGATTCATGCCTTGTGTTCTTTTCAAATACCATCTTTGATTGATTGTCTCCAAATCTCATTAATATTACTGAATCTTCGCCAACTTTCAATGTAGTTGTCGTCTTGTCTAAGCCTGAAAGCTCCGATTCATCGTACTTTATATAGTAGTATTCACCTTTTTTCAAAAATTCACCCTCTGTTATAAGTTCTATCGTATCTGTTTCATTTTGAGCATTCTTCTGTGTGCCTTTAACTGTAATCAAAGCTTTTTTCAAGCCAAACTCCCCTTTACCAGTTTGTACATTTTTCATTGTGGACAGATAAAGCCAACTGTATAAGCTCATCAATCAGTTCGCTGTATGGTTTCCCCGATGCCTCCCAAAGCTTAGGATACATGCTGATTTGCGTAAATCCCGGGATCGTATTTAATTCATTCAAGTAGACTTTACCTGTATTTTTATCCATCAAAAAGTCTACTCTGGCCATTCCTCTCACGTCTAACGCCGTATACGCCTTTATGGCTAACTCCCTTATCTCCTCCATCTTAGCATCAGGTATAGGCGCTGGAATAAAAAGTTTTGATGCTTCATCAAAATATTTTGCATCATAATCGTAAAATTCATGTGCTGGAACAATCTCACCAGCGACAGATGCTTCAGGAGTGTCATTGCCTAAAACGGAACACTCTATCTCCCTTGCATCAATACCTTCTTCCACAATAATCTTTCTATCATACTTTGCTGCAATTTTCAAGGCATCAATTAGCTCACCCTCATTGTGAACTTTTGATATCCCTACACTTGAACCCATATTTGCAGGTTTTACAAAGCAAGGATATCCGATCTTTTCTGATATTTCACTTCTTATCTTTTCATGTTTATCTACATCATTTAGATTTTTTCTGTATACTACCGTAAACTTCGGCGTCGGTATGCCAGACTCCAAAAATATCCTCTTTGAAAATACTTTATCCATACACAATGATGATGAAAGCACATTAGGTCCAACATACGGCATCTCCAAAAGCTCCATAAGGCCCTGTACTGTTCCATCTTCCCCATTGGGGCCATGCAAAACTGGAAAAACTACATCAATTGGATAAAATTCATAACTTTTGTCTTTAAATGCAATTATTCCTTTGTACATAGTGGAAGGCCCTATCAAAGCAGGCACAGCTTCTTTTTCCCATTCTCCTGTGGCAATCTTGTCAACATCGCCGCTGTATAAATACCATTGACCCCTTTTGGTTATGCCTACCATGTAAACTTCATATTTTTCTCTATCTATATTGTTAATTATAGAAGTGGCTGAAACCCTTGATACTTCATGCTCTCCAGACTGCCCCCCAAATAATACAGCTACTTTAAGCTTATCCATAGAAGAATTCATTCCTTTCAAATAGTATACATATAATTAATTATGTATCATTTATTAATTATATTCTAACCCTTTAGAAATATGGATTCAAGCTAAAGTTTTCAATATGGTAAAATATTAAGGCGGATAAATCCGCCTTCAATAAGTTAATTTGTCATTTCGCTTTTAAAAATTTCTTTGACCACTGTACTGCCTGTTTTCTCACCAATACAAAAATTGTATTGTCACCGGCCACAGAGCCAACGATGTCATCGCACTTTAATAGATCTATCATCTCGGCTACGGCAGATGCCGCTCCAGACAATGTCTTTATGACAATGATATTCCCATTGCATTTAATATCGACTATGGAATTTAAAAAATTGTTTTGTGGAAGACTACAGTCTTCGTTAAAAGCATATTTGTATGATTTCATATCAGTGCTTGGAACTTTTATCAATCTTAGCTCTTTAATGTCCTGAGAAATCGTCGATTGTGTGGCTATAATTTTATTTAACTTAAGCTCTTCAATAAGCTGTTTCTGGTTTATTATTTCCTTTTCTCTTATTATCTCGATTATCTTTGATTGTCTTAAAGCCTTTTGATTATAAGCCATCATTATAAAAACCACCTTCGTAAGTATCCATAGCACTTTACAATCTTTTAAGCTTTTAAATCGGCAAGTTTTCTTTCGACAACAGGACTTAAGATTATGGAAGTTCCACTTCTACCCATCACTGCCAATTTCGCTTTGCTTAATGATGCTATTATCGACTTTCGTCCCGTCTTAGACTCTGCAAACATTATTGCCGCTTTAACCTTAGGCAACATTGAACCTTCTGCAAAATGTCCTTCTTCTATATATCTTTTGGCTTCTTCTACCGTCAACAGCGATAAGTCTTTCTGATCTGGCTTGTTGAAGTTTATTGCGACTTGTTCCACCGCCGTAAGTATCATGAGAATATCAGCATTTAAAATTTCAGCCAACTTTTCAGAAGCCAAATCCTTATCTATAACTGCTGGAACGCCTTTTAAGCTTCCATCTTCATTCTCAATTACTGGCACGCCGCCACCGCCTACCGCAATAACCACATGACCTGCATTGACAATCGTTTTTATCAATTCCTCTTCAACGATCTTTTTCGGCATTGGTGATGCGACAACTCTCCTATAACCTCTGCCAGCATCTTCTTTCATTATATATCCTTTTTCTTCTATTAATTTTTTAGCTTGTTCTTCAGTGAAGAATGAACCTACAGGTTTTGTAGGATTTTTAAAACCCGGATCATCCTTGTCAACCACCACCTGCGTAACCACAGATGCAACATCCTTATTGATGCCTCTTTTTATCATCTCATCTCTAATCGCCTGTTGCAGGTGATAACCAATGTATCCTTGACTGAATGCACCACATTCAGGAAAAGGCATAACAGGTATATTTTTATTTACAGAATTGGCGGTTTCATACGTTGATACAATTTGTCCAACCTGAGGTCCATTGCCATGAGAAATGATAACCTCATGTCCATCTTCTATAAGATCTACAATTGCTTTTGCAGTGCTATGTGCTGTTTTAAGCTGTGCTTCTGCAGATGTATCTTTTGGATTTTCCTGAAGTGCATTTCCTCCAAGTGCTACAACAATTCTTGCCATGTTACTTTCTCCTCTCTATGGTGTTATTTTCCCTGTCGCAACTTCATAAATCATGATAATCGCTATCAAAATCATTATTATCATAGATATGAGTTCAGCTTTACTGACTTTTTCTCCTCTCTCTCTTTTAGCAATATAGTAAGGAATTATGCCTATTGCATACATAATGAATGCAAGACCTAAATACGATATGCCTACGGCATAAATTACGTATAAAGAATATATAGTAGCTATCAAAGAAATTACCGTATCAGCAACTATAGATTTATCTTCATTACATACTTTTAAAGAAAACAATGCTGAAAAAAGATATGGTACAAGTATCAATGTAGTTGCCATATAATACAATGTATAGTATGCAGATTGTAATTTGTCAGATAACAATGACACCAAAAATATTTGAGTTAACACATTAGTCAAAATAAGAGAATTGATTGGAACTCCGTTTTTATTTTCCTTGGAAAACCACTTGGGCATTACTCCATCCTTTGCTGCTACATAAGGAATTTCTGCAGCTAACAGTATCCAGCTTAAAGTTGCCCCTAAAAGTGATACTATAAGACCAAGCTTTACGATAACTCCACCAGCGCCTCCTAATATTGTAGCTTGAAGTACATTTGCCAATGGAGTGCTGGCTTTTGCTAAAACCTTTGCAGGCACAACGCCCATTGCAATAGTCGATATAAGCATGTAAATCAAAAGTGTAATTAAAATGCTTAAGACTGTTGCTTTACCTACTATTTTTTGAGATTCAGCTCTTTCAGACAATACTGTTGCGGCTTCAACACCTATGAAGCACCACAATATGGTTCCCATTGCACCTTTTATTTGTCCTATTAAGCTGGTTGCACTGCCATCGGATGCAAGTGTTGTTGTCCAGTTGTGTACATTGAAAATTGGAACCTTGAAAACTATCAATCCAAATATGATGACTAAAATCAATGGAAGCAGTTTTGCAACTGTTACAATCGCATTTACAACGCCAGCATCTTTAATTCCTCTTGTAATAATATAATGTATTATCCAAAGTAAAATTGAAGCAACTATAAAAGTAACTACTGGTTTTAATTCATGTCCTTTTCCAAGCAAACTATTAAATGTTTTGAAAAGTAAAACCAAAAATGCAACATTACCAAGCCAAGCACTTAACCAGTAACCCCATGCAGAATTAAATCCTACAAATTCTCCAAAACCTGCTCTTGCGTAAGAATAAATTCCACCTGTTAAACTGGGCCTTTTATTGGCCAGCATCTGAAACACAAGCGCCAGCGACACTATGCCAATACCACCAATCAGCCATGCAATAAGAGCCGACTGCGGATTTGATACACCAATAAGATCAGTAGGGCTATTGAATATACCTCCACCAATCATCGAACCCACTCCTAATGCTATTAAAAGCATTAGCCCCAACTTTTTTTGCTTCCCAACACTGCCATCCATATATTTCCCTCCTATACATTTATTTTTACAATGGGATAGGTATATAACCTAACCCATTGTAAAATACATTATAGAGTAGCAACCATCACTGCTTTAATTGTATGCATTCTATTCTCTGCTTCATCGAAAACAACTGAATGTTTGCTTCTGAAAACCTCATCAGTAACTTCTCTAATATCAAGATTCATTTTCTCTTTTGCATCCTTAGCCATTTTCGTTTCAAAATCATGGAAAGATGGCAAGCAATGCATGAATATAACTTCTGGATTCTGTGTGGCTTCTAACATTTCCATATCAACTCTAAAAGGTGTAAGAAGTTTTACTCTATCAGCCAGTTTATCTTCTTCTCCCATTGAAGCCCATATATCTGTGTATATGACATCTGCACCTTTAATTTTTTCGATATCATCCGTAACTTCAAGTATAGCGCCCGTTTCCTCTGCAATTTTATTTGCCTCATCAAGAACAGATCTATCTGGCCACAGTTCTTTAGGTCCGTAAGCCACAAAATGCATTCCCATTTTTGCACATCCATACAGCCATGCATAAGACATGTTGTTTCTTGTATCACCTACAAAAACTATTTTTACTTTGTTAAGTGGTTTTGCTACATGTTCTTCTATTGTAAGCATATCTGCCAATATTTGTGTAGGATGATCCACATCTGTAAGCCCATTAAAAACAGGAACTCCAGAATATTTTGCGAGATCTTCAACAACTTTTTGTTCAAAACCTCTATACTCGATTCCATCATAGAATCTGCCAAGAACTTTTGCTGTATCTTCCAGCGATTCTTTCTTGCCCATCTGAGAGCTGTTCATATCCAAATACGTCACATGCGCTCCTTCATCTAATGCAGCCACTTCAAACGCACATCTTGTCCTCGTAGATGTCTTCTCAAACAAGAGAACTATATTTTTACCATCAAGAAGTTTATCTTTTAGTCCATTTCTCTTTTTTGCTTTTAGATCGTGCGATAGATCCAGCAAATACCTAATTTCCTCTGTTGTGAAATCCTTAAGTGTTAAAAAGCTTCTTCCTTTTAAATTTATTGGCATAACAATTCCTCCTTAAATTTTTTTAGTTTTTATCTTAAACTTTCTCTAACGAGAGGCATACTCATGCATCTTGGGCCACCTCTACCTCTTGAAAGCTCTGCACTTGGTATTCTTAGAACTTTTATACCTCTTTTCTCCAACAATTCGTTAGAAACATAATTTCTTTCGTATGTTACAACAACACCAGGTGCTATTGCCAGCGTATTAGATCCATCATTCCATTGCTCTCTCCCTGAGATTATTGGATCACCGCCACCGCATTTTATAAGTTCAACATAATCTAATCCTAATGCGTTGCTTAAAATGTTTTCAAGTGAATTTGTATCATTCCTGTACTTTAGAGTACCATCCATTCCATTTGAAATTTCATAAACACTGAGAGTTCCCTGTATACCTGAATGTATAGTAAATTTGTCGTAATCAACCATTGTAAATACAGTATCTAAATGCATAAAAGAGCGGGCTTTAGGAATTTCAAAGACTAATATTTTTTTAAAACTTGTGTTACCATTCAATAAATTTTTAGCTAAAATCTCAATTGCCTCCGACGATGTTCTTTCGCTGCATCCAATTGCCATCACTTCATCTGATAATATCAGTTCATCTCCTCCTTCGATGGAAAAAGGCATTGTTCTGTCGTACCAAAGAGGAATATTTGCATCTTTAAAAAGATCATGATATTTATGAATGTACTTTATAAAAAGCGTTTCTCTTCTTCTTGCTTCAGTTTTCATTCTGCTTATGGAAAGACCATTTCCAATTGAAGCACCAATGTCTCTGGTAAAATATAGATTTGGCATCGGATCAAGGTAAAACGGGTAATCATCTTTAATTATACCTGAAAGAGAATTGACATTTTTAAGCTTTACATCATCTTTTCGTATTCCAGCAATTATCGTGTCAATCATTTCTTCTGTATTCATGCTAAGAAGATATTCTTTCAAAGCATCCTTTAAAACAGGTAAAATTATGCCGCTTTCATTCAAAAATTCTTCAATGAATTCATTTTTGATATTATCGTCATTTAAGACATCTGCAATCAAATTTTCAACATATAATACCTCTACTCCATTTTCTCGCAATACGTCTGAAAATTTATCATGCTCTTGTTGAGCCACTTTGAGATATGGTATATCATCAAACAAAAGCCTTCCTAAATAGTCTGGAACTAGATTCTCAATTTCTTTCCCAGGTCTGTGTAGTAAAACTTTTTTTAATACGCCTATTTCAGAATAGACGTTTATGCTCAAAGAATCAATACTGACACAGGATTCCATATTGCTACCTCCATTTCTAAATTTATTTATCATCATCTGTTCATCGCAATTATACATCTAAAATGCTTATTCAATAAAGCAGCAATAATCTTAAAATATTTTAATTTTATATGATATGGTTTTCTCTGAGAGAAATAACGGTTTACCTCTTAAATATGCGTATATTCTCTGAAATTTATGTATTTATCCGATTTTTATAAAAAAATATGAATTTTTACTTGCATACTGATTGATTTTTATTCATAAATGTCTTTTAATGTCGCTAATTGTTACAAAATATACAAACCTATACAAACTTTTATACATTCACTGCATAAAATATTAATTCGAATTTTTTACAAAAAAATAACCAGGTTTTAAGCCCGGTTATTCTTATTCAGAAAAATTTGATTTTTAATGATCTTATCTTACATTTAAAGTGCTGTGATATCTGCTGTACGCGAAATAAATGATTAAGCCTACTATCATCCATATCACAAATCTCGCAAGGGTCACCATCGGAAGATTGATGATAAGGTACAAGCTAAATATCATCGTAAGAGGCGCTACAATCCACACGAACGGCACTTTAAACTTTCTTTCAGCATTTGGCATCTTTACTCTTAGCACCAATACGCCAATCGATACAATGATAAAAGCACTTAATGTACCGATGTTGGTAAGCTCAATTATTTCATCTAATGGAAGAAACCCAGCAATAATAGCAGTCAAAACACATGTAATCAATGTATTTATGTGAGGAGTTTTGTACTTTGGATGAACTTTTGAAAAAACCTCTGGCAAAAGACCATCACGTGCCATCACCATAAAAATTCTTATCTGACCATACAAAGTCACTAAAAGCGTCGAAACCATGCCTACAATAGCACCTGTAGCAACCAGTGCAGAACCCCAGTTAATCCCAACACTTAAAAGAGCACCAGGAAGTGCATTGTTTGGATCTATATGTTTGAAAGGTACCATCCCAACCAATGTTATAGCAACAGCCATATATATGACAAGAATCAATACCACCGCTACCATAAGTCCTAAAGGAACATCTCTTGTAGGATTTTTCGTCTCCTCTGCCGCAGTAGAAACAGCATCAAAGCCTACATATGCAAAAAATATGATAGCTGCTGCAGTCATTATTCCCTTAAATCCATACGGTGCAAATGGGGTAAAATTGGCTATCTTAATATGACTAAACCCTAAAAATACAAACAATCCTATGACAGCAATTTTTAGGAGAACTATCAAATTATTTACAGTGGCACTTTCCCTTACGCCAACGTACAAAATCCATGTCACAAACGCAGTAATCAAAATTGCAGGCAAATCCATGATACCGCCAGAAATTGGAGGTGTAGTTATGACTTTAGGCAATGTGATGCCAAGAGTTTTTAAAAATCCGATAAACGTGCCAGACCATCCTGACGCCACAGCGCTTGCAGATATAAGATATTCCAAGAGTAAATCCCATCCTATTATCCAAGCAATTATTTCACCAAAAGCAACATAAGAATAAGTATATGTGCTGCCAGCTACCGGAAACATTGTAACCAACTCAGCAAATATAAAAGCAGCTAATACAGCCGTCACGCCACCAATTATATAAGAGATAATCACTGCTGGACCCGCTTTTAAAGCACCTTCACCAGTCGACACAAACACTCCTGTTCCGACGACAGAACCAATGGCCAATGCAGCCAAATCAATGGCAGTAAGTTTTTTGTTTAAATTCGTCTTCTCAGCAGTCTCAAGCAGTTGATCTGCCGACTTCTTTCTGAATAAATTCATCTAATTTTGCCTCCTATATCGTTTTTAAAATCAGCCTAATTCTTTAATATTTTCCCCAATTTGTGTATCGACTATTTTTCTTAATCTATCTATTACCTCTTTTACATTATCATCTTTATCGATAAGCACAAAAATAGTATTATTTCCTGCAATAGTGCCTACGATTTCACTCCAATTCAATTCATCGATAGCTTCAGCAGCACTGGATGCAGCACCAGACAACGTTTTAATTGCAATTATATTGCCTGAATAATCTATATCTACAATTACTTTAGAAAGAAGCGATAAAAATTTATCCAACGTGATATTTTCATTTACGTCTCTGGTGGAATATTTGTATCTTTTCCCATCACTGCTTAATATTTTTACTAACTTCAATTCTTTTATATCTCTCGATATGGTTGCTTGAGTCACAATGAACCCTTCTTTTTGCAATTCATTGACTAATTCCTCTTGATTCTCAATATCTTTCTCTTTGATGATTTTTAATATTTTGTTGTGGCGATCCAGCTTTGTCATATAACTCACCTCAAATCTCTACAAATTTATTGATTATTTTTAAACATTTTTTACACAATAATTTTATCGCGTTTGCTATTAAATGTCTACAATTTTAGTTTAGCATTAAAAATTTTTTAAGTCATTATAAACGTTAAAAGGCCAGAGAAGAAATTTATCTTCCCCGGCCTTTCTGGGCTTTAAATGAGGAGACTTAGAAGTTATTGTTCTGTACCATGCTTTCCTCGGCTTTCTTGATAGCGAGTTTTACAAGATTGCCGCAGTCACGAGATGATACACTTCCCCAACCTTCAGTCTTTACAATGTCGTAAACGCCTAACTCTTTTGCCAATTCCTCTTTCAGGTTATCTGACATGAGGCTATTGCGACGTCTACTCATTTTTAATTCCTCCTTTTGGGCCCATTTATATTTTTCCTGCTAAACGCTTTTTTATTCTAAAAAAGATTACATCGTCAAATTGCCTTGATTTGTCTTTATGACTTTTAAAATCTTTTCTTCGACGCCATTTTCCGCGTTAATGTACACGTAAAATGTATCACCGCTGTAGTTTCCTTTAAATTCATAAGCCAAAACTTCTTTGCCACCATCTAATGGTATTATGCATAATCGGCTACTTTCAATCTTCAAATTCTTGCTGACCTTGCTTTGCGCTTCAGCTTCAGTAAGCTTTGGTTTTTCTATTTTCCTATCAACGTGTGACATATAGTACGATGTAGCGTCAAAACCTACTATGTCGCCATTGTCCAATGCAATTTTTACTTTGACAATGTCAGGATATATTCTTATGTTATCCTGAACAGGAGTAAAATTAAATTGGACCGTTCCATTGGCCTTTATAGAATAAGTATTTTCCATATTGCTGAAACCATGTGATTTTAAAAACTTCATAGCATAATTTAACGCTTGTGTCTCTGATATGTTCACTTTAGAAACTGCCCTTTGATCCATAAGCCATATTACATGCCCGCCCTTCTTGCTTACATTCACATATATAGAAGGAGCATTTTGAGTTGGCTTTAATTCTACTCCATACGCGTCTATCTTTCCATTGTTAGGACTGTATTTAATCGCAGACAATATTGGTTTTCCTAAAAACCTTTTTGCTATTGACACTGCGTTATCGTACGAAACATTGCTGCCAGTCAATCCTTTTGGCGTCAGCTTTGCTTGACTTTCAGAAAAAGGCCCATCGTATATAAGCGTTGGATAGTTAGACATCTGTTGATTTACAGTATTCATATTCACATTCAATATTTTGCTGTCTATCTGGCTCATCTTCTGAGTGCCTTTTTTATTTAAATTGTCCAAATCGTACCCACCTTGTATTTTGCTTCTTAAATCTTGCAAACTTTTGCCAAGATACACTGCGTAGTTGTGTAACTCTGATATTGTCTTTAAATCTTTGTCTGTCAATTTTTTGCCGTCAGCGACGTTTTTTGAAAGGCTGTAAGAATAATCGCCGATTTGAGACAAAAACTTTGAAGTGTTGTCTAATTCAGGCTGGCTTATGGGAAGCTGGCTTAAGTTTTCCTGTGCCTCAAAAGCCTGCCTCCATACATCGCTTAGAATTGGTATTGTCGTATTTTCCTGCGATGAAACCATCAACTTACCTGTTGATGTCTCTATATTTTCTATGCTGTTTACAAGCTGATAAAAAGACCTATCGTACTGTGCTTGCAAATATCTATGGTACGTTACTTTCTGCATGTACTGATTGTATCCCCATGCACCTACTACTAAAAGCAAAAGAAGCATCACGACTGTTGATACTCTCTTCATTTACATCACCTACCTTGCAAATATATGGTTGCCAATCTGGGTTATTATTGGCCTGTTAAAAATCCAGTAATTTTGTACTCTCGATGCATTGTAATAATATAGTGCTCCACCTGTTGGATCCCATCCTGCTATTGCATCCTGAGCAGCTCTTATGCAGTCCTGAGTTGGAGGAAGCCACATTTGCCCATCATCAACCGCAGAAAATGCTCCAGGTTGGAAAATCACGCCTGCAATTGTATGTGGAAACATCGGTGACCTTACTCTGTTCATCACAACCGCTCCAACGGCCACTTTGCCTATAAAAGGCTCACCTCTCGCTTCACCGTTTATAAGCATTGCCAAAAGGTATACATCGTCGTTTGTAGTAGTAGATGTCGTTGGAGTGTATGTACTTGATATTGAAGTGTATTGGCTAATATTAAATCCCAAAGCCACCTTCGTCTGATCGTCTACAATTCCAGTCACATTAAGTCCATTATTGGCCTGAAATTTTCTCACAGCCAGCCATGTTCTGACTCCGAAAAATCCATCTACAGGTCCGTCGTAATATCCCCAATCTTTTAACCTTGATTGGACTCTCGATACGTCTGAACCAGAATTGCCCCAATACAAATTCGCCATTGTCTTCATGGACATGTTTAATGTGCTTAGCTCGACGCAAAAAGTCGTAAATAATATTAATATAAGCAAAACTACTTTTATCCTTGAAATAGAATAGTTTTTCATCTCTTTCCTCCTCTACAAATTAGTATTTGTAGATATTTTTTGTAGAGAATCAAACTTTATACACGTGTCCCAAAACTTTTATATGATCTATGTTTGGATCTTCAGTACCCTGAAGCTGACAATGCTGCCTTTTAAGCAGCTTTACTCTTTCAATTATGTCTTTTGTTATCCTCTCACCTGGGCAAATCATTGGTATTCCCGGCGGATATGCCATAATCATCTCAGCACATATTTCACCCTCTGCATCATCCAAAAGAATTGACCTGCTTTTGCTGTAATACGCATCTCTCGGAGCAACGATGACTTCCGGCCTTATTATGTTTCCTGTTGTTATTTCACCGTTGTTTTTATTCATCTTGGCAAATTCCTTTAAACTGCGTATTAGATGCTCTACATCATCCTTTTCATCGCCAAGGCTTATTATTGCCATTATATTGCTAAGATCCGCCATCTCCAACTGGATGTGATATTTAAGCCTCAATTCTCTCATTATCTCGTATCCCGTCATGCCTGTCTTTGATACATTTATGACAAGTTTAGTTGGATCTAACATATATGGGCTCATTATATCTTTTTGAGTAATGGCTTTTAATCCATCTATCTTGTTGATTTCCTCACGAGCGTATTCTGAAAGTTCTATGACTTTCATGAGCATTTCTTCACCTTTAGTAGCCAACTGTTTTCTCGCCACATCCAGTGATGCCATCAAAACGTATGAAGCAGACGTAGACTGCAAAAGGTTTAAAATTGACTTTATTGAAGACACTTCTACTCTATTGCCCTTAGACAAAAGAAGAGAGCTTTGTGTCATTGAGCCACCCGTTTTATGTATACTAAGGGCACAAATGTCAGCGCCAAGTGTAATACCACCATGAGGCATGTCAGGATGAAAATAAAAATGGCTTCCATGCGCTTCATCGCACAAAACCGCCATATTATTCTCGTGTGCCACATTGATTATCTTTTCTAATTCTGACGTAATGCCGTAATACGTAGGATTCAATATGAGAACTGCTTTAGCGTCAGGGTTGGCTAAAATTGCCTCTTGTACCTTGTCGGCGCTAATTCCTAATGCTATATCCAAATCTTCATCTATTTCAGGATACAGGTAAACAGGTACTGCACCTGATAGAATGAGGGCTGAAAAAGCTGATTTGTGAGCATTCCTCGGCATGATTATCTTGTCACCCGGCTCTGTAGCCGCCATTATCATAGCCTGTATTCCAGACGTAGTGCCGTTGACCAAAAAATAGGCATAATCCGCACCAAAGGCCTTTGCTGCAAGTTTATGTGCTTCTTCTATTACACCTACTGGATTTGCAAGATTGTCCAAATCCTCCATGCTGTTGACGTCAATGCCCATCACTGCACTTCCAACGTATTGGGTAAATTCTCTATTTCCCTTCCCGTGCTTATGCCCTGGAACATGAAAGGCATACACATTTTCCTCTACATAATTTTTAAGCGCCTCAAATAAAGGCGCATCATTCTGTGTGTACTTCGTCATCTAAGTTTTCCTCCTAATCTTTTAATGCCATTCTTATTTCATTAAAATATCTTTCCAACACTTCCACAACTTTAAATTTTACCTGTGGTTTTTCTGTCTCTATCATGGACAATTCATCTTCTGACAAGAACCTGCTTAATTCCTTCTTCGTTTCTTCACTTGTAAGCCCATGTGTTATATCGATAAAACACAGTGGCGGAAACATCACACACCACCAATTTTTCCCCTCTCCTTTGCCTATAACAATCTTAAGTGCATTATAATTTCCTGCAGGCAGTGTGATTGTTCCGTAGTATTTTGTAGGAAAATCAAAGCGACCGTACATGACTTTGACACCATAATTTTTCCCATTGGCGTAAACAGCATCTTGCGCTATCTTTTGTATGTATGGTATGTTCTTCTTTATTATTTCTTCTGACTCCTTTAGATTCGTCACACCGATGAATTTATCGTTCATGCTTTTGATTACAGCATCTCTCACTTTTAGCTTTAGGCTTTGGTCCTCTTTAGAATCGCTGTTGGCTATAACGTGAAATCTGATAAGCTTATTTGAGATATCTTTTTTCATGGCGTATGTGTCATCGTTTTTACTTATCTCAAAGAGGAATACTGTAGAAATTATCAGAACAATTGCAAAAAAACGCTTCATTATGTATAATCCCCCAATTATTTTTATTTGACAATTGCAATTAAAATTGTCTTCGATTTCAATTATTGCCAAACAAGATAGGAATTATACAAAATTTATCTAAATAAACCTATCCGCCTAATGTGCGTAGTCACAATAGGCTCCACCACAACATCCGGAAATTTCTCATTCCAAGTTGACCCAACTTTGCTCCAAAGCGAAGGATTGTACTTCTCAATGTAGTCTCCTACACCAATCATGTCGACTTTTAAGTCCTCCTGAAATTTTTTAAGTGACTCATTTATCATTTTTTCAATTACGCCGTCAGCTTTTTTCTCCATTGTGCTTAATACATTTGTGTCAAACATCTGTCCATGCTTTTGAAAGCTGTATTCTGTCACTTCTCCTTCAACATCGTATTTTAATTTGTATATTATTTTTCCATTTTGTTCAGTAACCTGTCTCTTCATAACTGTATTTGTGATGTTAAATGGCACCTTTACTTCCTTACCGTCAGTTGTAGGCATGTTAAACGTAATGTCTCCACCTTTTACAAAGCCCATAAGCCACATGTACCCCATGTTTTCCCCATCTGACAGCCATCCCGCCAGTCTGTAATTTTTTATGATGGCAGAACCAGCAATTTTTAGTTCATCTTTTCCCGCTGATATAACTGGAATTATGGCATTTCCATTTGTGTCATGCAACGATTTAGTTATTTTATTGTAATCTATATTAGGAAATATTGACGTCCTGTTGTACTGTTTGAATATATCATCAATATATGCACCAATATCTGGATCAAATTTGTAATTTTTAAGCAGTATATCTTGTGCCTTGCCATTTGTCACAAGCAACCTTAACTTCCTGCTTAATTCATAGCTTCTATCTAAAGTATCCAACACTTCAAGGAATTTATCCCTATTGCTGACTACATCCTTGCCTAATATTACAGCTTTCGTATGACCTAAAAAAAGCCTTTTATCAAGCCTTGTGCTTACATGACGGGATGCAGAAAAAACTGTATCCCCAATTTCTGAAATGGAAAAATTAGGCTGTCCACCACCGCCACCACCGCCACCTGCAGCACTGGATACCTGTTTTACATTTGGAAATTGGAAAGTCACTACGTAATTTTTGGCTTGATTCGACGTGTCAATCCCTATAGCCATCACAAATGCTCTATCTTCTATTTCTACTTTGTCCCAGCATCCTGTCAAAATTAACGGTATAATCAGTATCAATGTGATAATGAGTTTCTTCATTGCTTTTCACCTCCATGCCTTATTTTCACTATAGCCCACATTAACAAAGGAAGGATGATCACAAAAAACAGAGCTAAATATATGGCGTATGATGCGTATCTGTATACCTCTACGATTGATTCAGGTATAAGTGCCATGAAGTATATGATGGGTATGAGCGGTATAACCAGATATGAATGTTCCCTCGCCTTTATAAGCTTTGACAAGCTCAGTGTAGCAGCATAATGAAAAGCCGATATAGATGTAAACACCGCAAACGTCCAGATACCCATTATAAGGCTTTCAAGATTTTCAATAAAAAAGCCCGGAAAATTTATGGATTTTATGACTGTAAGCAATGGCCATAATTGAACACTTGTTTCCTTGTATCCAAATATGCCTATGGTAAAAAACGTGATGTAAAGATAAAAAAATATTATAGAAAAAAATGATACATTTATGCTTTTTTTTAGCTTGTTTCCTAATTGAATATATGGAAATATGACGTACAATATTTCAAATCCGATAAAACTGTAGGTAGTCTGCAAAACACCTTTTGCAAGCCTTAAAGGCGAAATTCTAAGTACAGGCAAAAAATTGCTTAAATCTATATCTGTAATGGCTGGCAAAAGGATGATAATTGCAGGTATAACCATTATAGGGAAAAGTATCTCTGACATCCTTGCAATGGGTTCTATCCCATATCGCACAATGTACGCTGATGTGAAAAGCAAAGTTATCATTATAACCTCTATAGGGGTGCTATTCAGTAGGTATGACTTTGCAACTTCACCGAATATCCTTAAATTCAAACTGCAAAAAATCAAAAAATACACTATTAAGAATATTGTAAGCAAAATAGACACAGGCTTAGTCATAAGCTTTTCGGAATACTCTACAAATGTCTCCGTCGGAAATCTTGATGCCACATAACTTATAATCCTGGCAAATACCAATGCCACAAGTCCCCCTAAAAGTATCACAATAAGACCATTGGGTCCTGCTGCTTTAGCCACGTCTGCAGGCAAGCTTAATACGCCAGCTCCCAACATAGTAGTAAAAAGCAATATAGAAAGCTGATTTTCTGAAATCTTGTCATTGTTTTTTATCATTATTATCCCTCCGGTCTACTTCTACGCTTTCGATCTTTTCCGGCCTTAAATCTTTCATCCGCTTCTTATCCTGAGTATCAAGTGTAGGGGGCCTCTTTTTAAAGACCATTAGCGGCGCTCTTATAATTGTGTCTGCCAAATCGCTTAAATTTATCTCTACAAATGGAGATAAATATGGTAGTCCAAAGCTTTTAAGCACAACCAGATGTGTCAGCATAATTATAAAGCCAAGCATTATGCCGTATAACCCCAATACAGCCGCTAATAGCATAAAAACAAACCTTAAAAGCCTAAAGGCAATAGCAGCACTGTAACTGGGTATAGAAAAAGACGAAACGGCAGTAACTGCTACCACTATTACCATCAGCGGGCTTACGATTCCTGCCATTACAGCAGCCTGACCGATGATCAAACCGCCTACTATACCTATCGTCTGACCTATTGGAACAGGAAGCCTTATTCCGGCTTCTCTTAAAAGTTCAAAAGTCGCTTCCATTATCAATGCTTCCATAAAGGCAGGAAATGGGACACCTTGCCTTGTTGACGCTATATAAAGAGCTAATTTTGTAGGTATCATGCCAGGATGGTATGATGTAAAAGCTATGTATATAGATGGACCTACAAGGGCAATGATTGCCGCCGTAAACCTTAGTATCCTGAGAAGTGAGGAAATCATCCATCTCTCAAAATAGTCTTCAGGCGATTGGAATAGTGTAGCCAACGTTGTAGGTATTATCAGGGCAAAGGGTGAATTATCTATTAGTATGGCAATCCTCCCCTCCAACACTGATGCAGCAACTTTATCAGGTCTTTCGGTGTTAAGCATTTGTGGAAATGGCGAATGCCAATCTTCCTCTATAAGCTGCTCAATGTAGCCGCTTTCTAAAACGCCGTCTATGTTTATCTGATTAAGCCTTTCTTTTATCAATGACAATAAATCTTTATTGACTATGTCATCTATGTACAGTAAAGCAATATCCGTCTTAGACCTTTTCCCTATCTGCATCTGCTTTATCTTAAACTTCGGATCCCTTATCCACCTTCTGACAAGAGCTGTATTCACCCTCAAAGTCTCAGTAAAGCCTTCTCTTGCGCCCCGTACAACCATCTCTGTCTCAGGAGGTGCAACAGATCTCATCTGCCATCCTCTGCTGGATATAATGACAACTTTAGAATGTCCATCTAAGAAAAGAGCAGTATCACCTGAAAGTATAGATGTTATACATTTGTCTAAATCGTCAATTTCCTTTATGTCGCCGCCAGTTATGGCTGCCTTTTTAATTACTTCGTATATGTTTTTTTTGATCTCATCAATTGAAGGTTTTGCCTGCCTTGAATCAAGCATAAGGGAATGCATCACGTGCTCGTTTATAATGCCTTTGTCCACAAGCCCATCCACAAATACTAACTCTAATTTGTGCTGGAATTCCTCCCCAACCCAAAATTCTCTGTAAATTATGTCATCAGAATCTTTTAACATATCCTTTATGTACTTTATATTTTCTTCAATATCTTCTTTAACCTTTGGACTTTCCACATCTTTGCCTTCCCTATTATCATTGTTTTTATTTTTAAAAAGTTTATTAAAAAATCCCAAAAAAAGCACCCCTTTCTCATCAAATCGGTGAAAATTTAATGATTATGTACATAACAGCATCAATTAAAAGATACGCTATGCCTATATTTCTGCAGATTTTTGAATCTTTATCAAGACCTTTTTTCTTCAAATCTTTAGGCTCAAACACCGATTCATAAAAACCTGTTATGAAAAGTACGGTAACCAGATACACGTTAAAAACTTGTTTCAAAAAAAGAAATACATTCATCATATCCACATCACCTTTTTTAAGTATTTCACAATAAAAAAAATATATACAAAAAAAATAGGCCTTCGCCTATTCTCTTGCATATATATTAAGCTATATACTTATTTGCCATTTCCACGTCTTCGTCCTTATCTACATCATTGCCTATCTCAGGGTATTTAGATATTACGGCTTTTGCGTTAATATTGAAAAGCTCTGACACCTTTCTCTCAAGCTGGCTTATAGTTACACGCCCAAAAGCGAACAATATGAGAATCCTAAAGCCCAGCAACTGTCCTAACTTCCACGGTTTTTTTCTAAACGCTATAAATTGTTTTGCCGCTTCAATGCAGGCATCGACAATTTGAGGATTTATATAAAATATATTTCCACCGGTGAAAGTACCTTCTTTGATTTTAGCGTAGGTCCTCTTTGCATCTGGAAATTTCCTCTCGTTGTCCTCTCTTTTAACTATTGGATAACACAAATCCGCATTCAAGGCTTCAGACTGCTCTACAAAATCTATTACTGCTTCTTTTGTAAGCATAGGAATATCGCACGTCAATATCAATACACGCCTATCATTTTTAAAAGGTTCGATTCCCTTGACGACATTTTCTATTATGGAATTTCCTTGATCTATCAATATATCTATGCCATCTATACATTGGAGCTTCTCCCTGTCGCCTACTACAGCAATCTTATCTACTTTCCCAGAACCTCTTAATGCATCAATGACGTACGATATCATGTACCTATCCTTTATCTTAATAAGAGCCTTTTCCGGAAGCTTCTCATCGCCAGTGCTCCCAGCCAGTATTAAAGCATTCATAATTCATTCACTCTCCATTGCTAAAATGCTTCATATCTTTTACTAAATCATTTTGAAAATTCTGTATGTGTTTCTCCGCCCACTTTTGAGCATTGTCAGAACTACGCATCTCCAATGACTCCAGTATCTTCTTGTGCTCCTGATACAGCTTCTTTGATTTTTTAAAATCGCTTATATACCTTACTCTAAACCTATGAACATGCTCCTGAAGATTGTTCATTATTTGCACCAGTTTTTCATTTCTTGAAGCATTAAATATCAAATCGTGAAATTCCTGATCGTATTTAATCAACTTTTCTACGTCGTTTTCTTGTATCCCCTCATAAAATTTGTCCAATATTTCTTTTAGCTTTTTTAGTTCATCGTCTGTTATCCTTTCAGCAGCAAGTGATGCTGCAAGTCCTTCTAAAGACTGCCTGACTTCAAACGCATTGAGCAGATCCTTCGTACTAAGATCTGACACATATGCACCTTTTCTCGGCACCATGACGACAAGCCCGTCCAACTCCAGCTTTCTTATGGCTTCCCTTACAGGAGTCCTGCTAACTCCCAGTTTCTCCGCCAACTGTACCTCCATAAGCCTTTCTCCTGGCTTAAATTCGCCTGTTATAATAGCATTTTTCATGTAATCAAATACGATATCTCTAAGCGGTTTGTAATTTTCTAATGGCAAATAGTTATTCATAAAGTTCTATCCCCTTATCAATAGTATTAGAAATATATGCATAAAATCCATCAGCCACAAAAGAATCATAAGCAACCCCTAATTTTGCGCTATCATCAAAAACACCGAATACCGTTGGTCCACTGCCACTCATAAGAGTACCTAATGCACCTCTTTCAACCATCGTCTTTTTTATATCGCCTATAATAGGATATTTTTTGATGGTTATCCGCTCCAAGTCATTTCCTAGACTCATACATATATTCATGATACTTCCTGAGTTTATAGCATCAACCATATTTTTAGTATAATTATTTTCTATGAAAGAAAGATTATCATATTCAGTATATACATCCTTTGTCGATACAGATATATGAGGCTTTACTATTAGCAATTTCAAATTGGGCGTATGTAAGTCTTGAAGCACGTCGCCTATACCAGAAGCCACTTTAGTACCACCATCTATGCAAAAAGGAACGTCAGCCCCTAAAGAAACGGCCAAATCTTTTAAGACAGACAACTTTATATTGAGATTCCAAAGTTTGTTTAGAGCGACTAAAGTTGCCGCAGCATTTGAGCTGCCACCAGCAAGTCCTGCAGCAATTGGTATGTTTTTTTCAAGCCTAATGTGAACACCGTATCCACCAAATTCCCTTTTTAATAAATCTGCTGCTTTTATGATTAAATTAGATCTATCTGTAGGTATATCCTTCCTATCGCATTCGAGAAATATGTCATCACACATCTCAAATTCTAATTTATCATATAAATCTATCGATTGCAAAACCATCTCAACAAAGTGGTATCCATCATCTCTTTTCCCTTTGACATCAAGTGCCAAATTTATTTTTGCGTACGATTTCGCCTTTAATTTATCCATAACCAGTTCACTTCCACAAAAAATTTACGCTATATTATATATTATACATTATACACGAAAATCCTTCTACATATGTTTAAATCGACAAATAAATTTTCTCCATGAAATAAAATAAAGTTGGAATAAATCATAAATTCCAACTTTAGCTTAAGCCTCATATTTTATTAGGTATTATAAGCTTTGAGCCAGCCAAAATCCTCTCATCTTTTAATTCATTTACTTTAATTATTTCTTCTTTAGAAGTCCTGTACCTTTTAGCTATGTCCCAAAGCTCATCGTCTTTTTGAACCATGTATATCGTAATGCTGTGCCTATTTTCTTCGCTTCTTACATCTTCAGCTTCTTTTGCATCTATAAGCACATCGTACTTGCTAATTTTAAAGGCATCTACAGTCGCATCGACTACAAATTTAAGTTCTGCCTCTTTCATTGCCATAATGTCATAGGTAATATGCGTTACTTTTAGATCAACAAAAAGATCTCCGTCATCCATCGGTACATCTAAAAACGTCTTAAACTGTGCTTCATCTTTATATGACATCGGATTTCCATTATCGCCTATATATATGATATTATAATCAATCACACCCTCTAAGATGGCTTTTCCGTCTTTTAAAGCATAGTCTGAAAGGACAGGATATGCAACAACATCAATTATTCTACGGACATTGTTTTTAAACTCCACATTTTCTTTAAATATGGCTTGTGATTTAAAGCGCCCTTGCTGACTTATGGCTTCTATTTTCTCGATTACAGGCTCAACGTTTCTGTTGATGCCGTATATGTCTACTGGAATTTCAGTTTCATCTTTTTCTGTCACAATAGTATCAGTCTTTAAAACCAATTCTATGTCGATCATCCTGTTATCTCCGCTTTCATCAGGCAATATCTCTATGTTTTTCTCAATTATTCTTTCATACGTATTGGCATTCATATAGCTTAATGCGCCAGGCACGTCTATAAAATTAGCATAGTTTAGGTCACATTCTTCATAGCCGTACTCATCTTTCGAATCACCTTCGTACACTATATACACATGGACACTACCCTGTATTATGACGCGGTTATCTGTTATTTTAGGCTCATCAGGCTTTATGATCATGTCAACTTTTAATATCTTAGAAACATTAGGTTCACCGTCAGAAATTTTAACTTGCTCTTTCAAGAAAGTCTCTGCGCTGTTTTGACCTACGATATTTGCCAATTTGATGGTCTTTTTCAAATATTCTACCCCTTCATCGCCTTGTATTCCCACTATGGCTTCTTTCTTTTCTTTTGCAAATGCCCTTCCGCATACGCTAACTATTGCCTTTACATTTATTTTTCGGCTATTGATAAGAGAAAAATCTACATGTTCTACCCGGCAGTTGACAATTGATTTGCACTTTGAATCAACACCGTCAATCTCTAAAAAATGCGTAAAATCCACCGACTTGTTAATTTTAGCGAGTTTTTTGTCTTTGTCAGCTACGTATATTATATTCAGCTTAAGCTGCCCATCAACTTGAATCTTGCCGTCGCTTTCAACAACATCATTTATTACAGATTCTCCTAATACTGCAATAACATTTATAGCATCAGGCATGTCTTCCGGTACTATTACGTCGCTTTCTATAAGCGCCTGACTATCTTCCCCTCCTACAAATCTGTCATAGCTTATGGGGTTTGTCAATGCACCTTGTAACATTTTTTTACCTCCTCGTATTAAATATATGATCAAATATAGAAGCTATATTTATCTAATATAATAATATAAAAGGAGGTCACAAAATATGCTAAAAACAAAAAACCGATGACAATCGGTTTTTTGTTACATGCATCGTATTTCCTTTTCACCTTTCATAAGTGTAAGCTCAACTGTATCTGTCAAAATGTCAGAATAACTATATGAGACCCTGCGGGTTGTTCCATGTCCATCTATGACAATAATAAAAATACTGGGATATGTTTTTTCTAAAAATCCTTCACGGATTATTGTCTTCTTTCTACCACCGTTAGTTTTTAGCCGGACTCTGGAGCCAACATGGTCATCCAGCTTCTTTTTAATCTCATGTAGGGCTAATCTATCGGCCAATTTTATCACTCCTTACAAAATTCTGAAAATATTATAACACATTTTTCATCTCCTGTCAAATAAAATATATTATTATACCAGTGAAAAAGTAGTTTGTCAACAAATCAATACATGCTTAAAAACACAAATAAATGCGCTAAATAGAGAAATATCCGATATATACCGAGAAAAATTAATAGCGAGTCAGTTGACTCGCTAAAATTTAGCCTTTGGAACGCCATATCTAAACTTTCCCATCGTCTGCAATCCGCCAATCCCTGCCGAACCTGTGATGGTATCCTGAATAAGTTCTTCAATTTTTACTATCTCATTTATATGAGCGTAAGCTACTTTTTCACACACCAAAACAGGATCAAGACAGTGTATCAGCACTCTTTCAGGTGAACTTGCATAATTTGCTCCTGATGATATTAACGCTTCGTAATTAGACTGGCAAGCACCTGCAAAAATCACCAAATCATCCAACGATGGCTCATAGCTTCTGGCTTTTTTTACAGCTTCTACAAAATACTTTGAGTTTCTATAGTTGTTTAGATCTGAATAGTTTCTGGTGTTTTTCACGCCATCATGTCCTGTCAGTACCAATATATCCGGTTTGTATTTATTTAGTAAAGCCACCACTTTATCAGGCTGCTCTTTTTCATCTACTATTTCTCCATAAGCTATTATATTTGCCTTCTTGTATGCATCTAAGCAAATATTTAGATATCCTTCATCGCCATCTATATGGAGAACCGTGCCAGGTTTGCCATAAGGCTCACTTCGGTTTGATCGCATCACATTTGATTTTCTAAAATCTTTTGATTGAGCAATCTTTTTAATTAGATAATTTGCTTTTTTCTGATATGGTTCATCGTATTCGTTAATCCTGGTCAATGAAGCCGGCATAAGATCATCTTCAGGTGCATCAGCAATAATGCGCATATTTAGTCCGTGTAACAGATAATGTCTCGTTCCTCTATTTTCTATGACATCTATAACTTTAAACAGCAAATCAAAACCGTGTGATTTCCTCACTACTATGTCATTGACTTTAAAAGGCATAAAGATCCCCCCACAACATTATAGTCATTTTCATATACTATAATATGCAGGGTTCTATATACTTGTTATATATTATTCTTCCATTTGTTTTCCTAAGAATGTAGCAGCAGTTTCAGCTATTTTAGCCTCAACATCAGTAAGAACAACGCCGCTTTCTCTCGTAAAGATTATTACAGTTCCAATCGTATCACCTCGTGAAATAATCGGAACTATAACCTGTGATACTGGCATAAATTCCTGTCCTTCTGCTATTGCAATAGTGCCTTTATCTTTGCCTTCGCCAAGTATGACAGTCCTCTTTTCCTCCATGTACTTTTCTAACTCTGGACTTATCGGTTTGTCAATCAATTCTTTTTTAGGCATCCCTGCAACAGCAATGACATTGTCACCATCTGTTATGCAAACAGGTTGTTTTGTTGATTGATATATGCTGTCTGCATATTCTTGTGCAAAGTCTCCAAGTTCACTTATAGGAGAGTACTTCTTTAATATTATTTCACCTTCTCTGTCAGTGAAAATCTCTAACGGATCACCTTCTCTAATCCTCAATGTTCTTCTTATTTCCTTTGGAATTACAACTCTTCCAAGGTCATCTATTCTTCTAACAATTCCAGTCGCTTTCAAATTATGTACCTCCATTTCCTGAAATTTTAAGTTCAAGATTAGTATTTATGCATTTCCATAATTTTATACATAAAAAAGACACTTAAGAAGTGTCTTTTTAGTGAACAAGAATTAAAAAAAATTTATAAAAATATTTGGGAACCATCCGATGGCGTACTTTAAGATTTCTTTTCAATATCCATTTCAAGCACCTCCTCCGTGTTTCTGTTGTTTCTTATTTGTTTTATGAGATATGCAGACACAAAAAGGAATACAGTATCAAAACTATATTCCTTTTTGTGTGCAGAATTTTTATTAAAAAATATTTACAAAATATAATAAATAATGTATAATTGATAAAAAATAGAATAAAGGAATGATTTAAATGAAAAGACTATTTTTACTTCTATTGTGCTTGGCTTTAATTTTATCGACATCATCAGTTGCTTTTGCAAAAGTTGATAACAACATGGTAGATACGGTTACAAGAGACAAAATTTTATTAGATAATCTTAGCAAAGAATATAATTTAAAAGATGTAGATAAAGTACCAGAAGGAATCGTGCCAATCAAGTTTAATTCTATTGATGAATTAAAAGCATTTTTAGAAAAACAGCCAAAAGGACCTGTTGAAATCCATAAAACATATTATGCTAACGATTTTTTGATAGATAAAAACAACATAAACGACATGAACAGCAACGTCATTTTAGAGAGTACAGGTAAACATCACATTAACACTTCAGAAACTGTTAATATAGGGGGATTCGTAAGTTTAGACGCAGATGTATTTACACAAGTTAGATCGTTAGGAGGTACACATTTAGAAGAAATTATAACAGATTGTAAAGAATGGACGAGCTTAACTGGTGTTACTCTCGGTGTTGAATGGGATGAAAGATATGCTTATCATGTTATTAGCTCGGATAGGTATAGAGTTGACGTATATGGCGGAGGGGTACTAAACGAATATCTTATTATTGATGGATTACTAAAAATTGCTTCTTATCCAATTGATTTATCAGTAAGTTATTATGGTGGTATAATAAATTAAATAAGGTAAAGAAAGGGTTAAAAATGATATTTAAACTTTTTTCTATTATTATTCAAATAATAAATGTCATAAGTTTAATTTTTATTATCTATCTATTATATAAAATTTTCTTATATTTTTCTAAAAAGAATTAAATACATTAAAATTTCTTTGTTCGTTTTATGCAATAAACTATAAAAAGGAATACAGCAGAAAAACTGTATTCCTTTTTATAGTTATTTTTTATTTTGTAGCTACTTTTCTATTGCTAAAGAATGGCTCATACACATTCTTTTTCGCACCCATCCTCTGTAACTGTATCATTTTTATATAGTACGCATATATTATAAAACAGAACACAATTAACGAAGAAAAAATACGGCTTATCTTTTCTGCCAAAACCTTTCTACGCTTATCTATGGCATACACCAAAGGGGAATGTTAAACAGTAACTTTTATATTTTGCGGAAACTTTTCAATCTTTGCTGCCTTTTTAAGAGCATCTGATTTTTGATTAAATATATCCTGCTTTTTGGTATTCTCAAGATATGATATTATGCTACTTTTTACATCGTTAAAGGATTTTATCGTTTTACCCTCTGATTTTATTATGTGATATCCATACTGTGTCTTAACCGGCTTCGATATCTCTCCAGGCTTTAGAGCAAATGCAGCATCTTCAAATTCTTTTACCATTGTGCCTCTTGTAAACTCTCCAAGTTCACCGCCATTGTCCTTTGTAGAAGTATCTATCGAATATTGTTTTGCAAGATCCGCAAAGTTAGCGCCCTTCATAAGCTTATCGTATATTTCATTGGCAGTTTTCTCGTCAGAAACCAATATATGGCTGGCTTTAACAACCTCAAACTGACTTTTATTGTCGTTATAGTATTTTAAAGCTTCACTGTCAGTAACTTTTACATTTTTCGTCCAGCTATCTACAAGCTTGTTTATAAGGACATTGTCTTTCGCCATCTCTTTGGTGACTTTGCTGTTTGTGGCTTTTTCCGCGTTGTATTCATCGGTTATTTCTTTGTCTGTCGCTGTAAACTTCTCTTTTTCAGCTTCTTTCAGTAAAAGCTTCTCCAGAATCAGATTGTCCAATACAGAATTCTCAACTACGTCAATAAACTTTTGCTCATTGTAGTTTTGATTCCAGATATCTTTAGTGTACTGTGGATCGCTTTCTATCTGCGCCTTAACCTGATTAAATGAATCCTGATATTCTTTTAACGTTATGTCTTGACCATCAACTTTCGCAACAATGTTTTTGTTTACACCGCAAGAAGTCAGTGTAGTAATGACCAACGTCAATGCTAAAAATGCTCCTAATCTTTTAAGCTTCAATGCATTCATCCTTTCACATTACTATTTATATACTCATTATATATCAGTTTTAATTTATCTGCAAACATTTAATCTTGCTGACCAAATCAATCAATTCCTTTAATAAGTCTTCCTTTTTGCCATATTTATAGGTGATGTATGGCGGAATTTGGCCAGAAAACATTATTCTTCCTTTAAATTCATTGACTAAAGCATCAACTATTCTTGAATTTATAGACTTATTGTCCTTAAACTTCAAGATTACGGAATTTCCTCTTTCAGTAATCTCCAATATGTTTGCATCTCTTGCCAGCGCTTTTAAATAAGCCACATCTATAAGAGCTTCTACGGCTTTCGGATACTCTTTAAACCTGTCAATAAGCTCATCTTTTATGTCTTCAACGTCTTTTTCGTTTTCGATAGAAGAAATCTTTTTATAAATCTCAAGCCTTTGATTTTCATCTTCAATATACTCTTTATCTATATAAGCGCTAACTTTAATGTCGATTGCTGTATTGGGCTTGTCTTCTTCAGATACCCCTTTTAAGCTTTTGATTGCCTCATCGAGAAGCCTCAGGTACATGTCGTACCCTACTGCGTCTATATGTCCATGTTGCTCAGCTCCTAAAAGATTTCCAGCACCTCTTATCTCTAAATCTCTCATGGCGATTTTAAACCCTGAGCCAAACTCCGTAAATTCCTTTATTGCCTCAAGCCTCTTTTCTGCCACTTCTGAAATAACTTTATCTTTCCTGTAAGTAAAATACGCATAAGCTAATCTATTAGACCTTCCAACTCTTCCTCTTAATTGATACAATTGCGAAAGCCCCATCTTATCCGAATCATACACTATTATGGTATTTACATTTGGTATGTCCAAGCCCGTTTCAATTATTGTGGTACACACTAATATGTCATATTCCCTGTTTAAGAATCCTATCATGATATCTTCCAGTTTTCCTTCATCCATCTGACCATGTGCAACAGCAATACGAGCTTCAGGCACTAACTCTTTTAAAATCGAAGCCATTCTTTCAATGCCATCAATTCTGTTGTAGACAAAGTAAACTTGTCCTCCACGCCCTAATTCCCTCAAAATTGCATCTCTTATGAGGTCTTCATTAAATTCTACCACATATGTCTGAACTGGATACCTATCTTCTGGAGGATTCTCCAATACGCTCATGTCCCTTATACCGATAAGGGACATGTGAAGTGTCCTTGGAATAGGTGTCGCAGAAAGAGATAATACATCGATGTTTTCCTTAAGTTTTTTAATCTTCTCCTTATGTTTTACACCAAATCTCTGCTCTTCATCTATGATTAAAAGTCCAAGGTCTTTAAACTTCACATCGTTTTGCAAAATCTTGTGTGTCCCCACCAGAATGTCTACGGTACCATCAGCTACCATTTTAATTATTTGCGATTGTTCCTTGTTGCTTCTAAAACGAGAAAGCATCTCAATCTTGACTGGAAAATCTTTAAACCTTTGTACAAAATTATTGTAGTGCTGTTCGGCTAATATCGTCGTGGGACATAAAAAAGCCACCTGCTTCCCATCTGCAACAGCTTTAAACGCAGCTCTAAGTGCTACTTCTGTCTTACCGTATCCTACATCACCGCAAAGCAATCTATCCATAGGTTTATCGCTTTCCATATCTTTCTTTATTTCTTCTATGCACCTAAGCTGATCTTCCGTCTCTTCATACGGAAACTTTTCTTCGAAGTCTTTCTGCCACGGCGTATCCTTAGAAAAAGCATATCCTTTCATTGTCTGCCTTTTTGCATAAAGCTTAATCAAATCCTTCGCTATATCTTCAACAGCTTTTTTGGCCCTTTTCTTAAGCTTAGACCAATCACTGCTGCCTAACTTATTTAACTTTGGCGGTTTGTCCTCTGGTCCAATGTATTTTTGCACCAAATCCAACTGTTCAACAGGCACAAATAGCTTATCATCGCCAGCGTATTTTATCTTAAGGTAATCTTTCGTGACACCATCGACAGTTATTTTCTCTATTCCTTCATATTTGCCTATGCCATAATTTACATGGACCACGTATGAACCAACAGTAAGCTCTGTAAAATTCTTAATCCTTCCATCACTTTTAACTTTAACGGATCTTTTAGGTCTCCTTGATTGGCCAAAAATCTCAACATCGCTTATTAAAGCAAATTTAGCATCTACGTACTCAAACCCTTTGCTGATTGTACCTGGATATATTAACACACCGCCTTCTGGTATGTCGTACTCTTCGTCTTCAATGATAGGAACCTCTAATCCATATCCTATAAGGGAATTTCTCAATAATTTTCCTCTCTCTAAATTACTGGAAAGCATGACAACCTTGTAACCAGAATTTCTGTAAAACTTAAGGTCATCTGCCAAAAGATCCAATTTACCGTGAAAAGGGTGCATCGTTCTTGATACAAAATTAACGATTTCTTTTGCCTGTATATTTTCATCAGACTTTACAATTGTGTTCATTAAAATCAGCGATTTACCCGAAAGCTTCCTAAGGATGTCATCATAACCAAACAAAAGATTTGACTGCTCAGGTATGACTTCACCAGACAAAAGCAACGACTTAAAATTCTCATTAAACTCTTTAAAAATATTTGAGGCCCTTTCTTTCACTCTCATATTTTCATCAACTATTATAAAAGCATCATCAAAATAATCAACGATGGAATAAAGATTATCGTAAAAGAAGCCTATCAATTCCCCTATATTTGTTATATTCCTGGTTTCAGAAATATTTTCCATTATCTCATCAAATTTCTTCTTGATCTTTTCTGCTCTGCCGCTTTGAGTCTCTTTTATTTTAGAGATGTACGAATTCACCTTACTGCTTAAATTGGAAAGCCCCTTTTTGATATTCTCATCTTCCAAAATAAACTCTCTGGCAGGAAACAACTCAACTTCGTCTACATTGTCCAAAGACCTTTGCGTGAATGTATCAAAGCTTCTTATAGAGTCAATTTCATCGTCAAAAAGCTCTATCCTAAAACCTTCTTCTTCCATGGGAGAAAAAAAGTCAATTATACCGCCACGTATGCTAAACTGCCCTTTCCCCTCCACCATAGGGACTCTTTCATATCCCATGGTGACAAAAAATGATGAAATCTCATTTAAGTCCACCTTATCGCCAATCTTGTAATTCCTTTTATACTTTAAAAACACGTCTTTAGGCGCAACTTTGTTTAGCACTCCATCTATTGAAGCAACAAATGCATAAGGCTTATCATCAATGATTCTCCTAATAGCAGCAAGTTTTTTGCCTGTGATGTCTAAACTGGACGCATCCACTTTGTAAAAAAGCGCATCTCTTGATGGAATCAAATATGCATCGCCATTTAACAGCGAACTTAAATCTTCATGCATCAATTTAGCTTCCACATCGTTGTATGTTATAAAAAGCACCTTCTTATTTAATTTCTTTACAATGTAGTGAGCAATGTGTGCTTTTTGAGAATCAGTTAATCCATATATTAAAAGCGGTAACCTCTCATCTGTGAGAGCCTCATTTATTTCTCCAACCTCTCTCAAATTTTCTATAGGCTTTATAAACAATGCAATCACCTCAACATAATCCAATTCCAGCACCCATGAATGACGGCTGTCATAAAAATAGCTGCATATATATTTACCTGTCTTAAAACGTAAAAAGCAACAACTCCAAAAACAAGGTGTGTGACAATGCTTAAAACTGATGCCTTAAAATTTATTTCTTTTGGTGATGCAACAAAATCCTTAAAGGCTTCAACAACCCCAAATACGAAATGAGCACTAATGACACTGCCAAAGATGTATCCCATGACAGTTTTAGACGATTCCTCAATAAGTGGCACGCCGTATATTACAGCTTTGTCACCGTACATATCTACAACAAGTTTATTCAAAAAGTACGCTAAAATAGCGCTTATAAAGCCACCTACGATAAACATATATTGTTGCCATTGTACAAATTCATGGCATGTTCAACTCCATTCTCTATTATATCCAAGACGGCATTTGCGGCATTATCGATAGAATTTGCAACTATATCCATATCCCTTTCCTCAAATCTACCCAAAACATGCTGTATCATGTCGCCTTTAGGCTTTCCTATGCCTAATCGCACTCTTGGAAAGTCCTCGCTATTTAATATATATATAATCGATTTCATTCCATTATGCCCACCTGCACTGCCTTTCTTCCTCACTCTTATTTTACCCACATCCAGGTCCTTATCATCGTATACCACAATCAAATTAGAAAGTGGCAATTTGTAAAAATCAACTATATCGTAAACAGCCTCACCACTGGAATTCATAAATGTTTGAGGCTTTTGCAGCACTATTTTTTCACCTTTATAAAGGCCTTCACCAATTAATGATTTGAATTTTATTTTATTTACAGCTATATCTAACTTTTTAGAAAGACTGTCTATGACTTCAAAACCTACATTGTGCCTCGTCTTTTCATACTCTTTTCCGGGATTTCCAAGTCCTACAACAATGTACATCATAACCCCTCCAGTCATGCTATTTTTTATTATATCACAAAAAACTGTGAAAAAAAGTTTAAGTTTAACAATAAAAAAAGTTCCTTACCAGCGGGAGGAGACTGGTAAAGAACTATTTAGCTTTATTTACATTTTATTGTGCATTTGAACTGCTCATAAGCTTTACTTTTGTACTCATTGTCCTGCCATTTCTCCAGAATGTAACAGTAATCGTGTCACCAACTTTATGCTTAGTTATTATGCTTTGCAGTGCATCAAAAGTCTGTACTTTTGTGCCATCTACTGCTGTTATCACATCACCTGGTTGAAGTCCAGCTTCATCAGCACCGCTTCCTTGCTGTACTTGCGCTATATAAAGTCCAACTGGTATATTGTACTGCGCTGCATCTTGTTGGGTTACTTCCTGCACGCTTACACCCATCATTGGTCTTTCTACATATCCGTGTTTTATCAAGTCATCTATTATAGGCTTTGCTTCATTTATCGGAATCGCAAATCCCATTCCTTCAACAGGTGTGCCTTGACTCTGGAACATTCCAAATGGATCTTGAGTGTCTGAACCACCTGTAGATGTTAACTTTACACTTGTTATCCCGACAACTTCACCATTGCTATTTACTAAAGGTCCACCACTGTTTCCAGGATTTATAGCTGCATCTGTCTGAATGAGATTTACTGGTCCATAATCGCTTTGAAGATTTCTGTTAAGACCACTTATTATACCTGCTGTAACCGTACCTGCAAAGCTTTCACCAAGAGGATTTCCTATAGCAACTGCCAGATCTCCCACTTCAAGTTTTGATGAATCACCTAATTTTGCCGGAATCAAATTCGTAGCATTTATCTTCAATACTGCCAAGTCAGTCTTTGAATCCTTTCCTATAAGTTGGGCAGGGAACTTTCTACCATCAGATAAATTTACTGTTATCTTAGAAGCACCATCCACAACATGGTTGTTTGTTACAATATAGCCTTGTGAATCGATGATTATTCCAGAACCACTGCCTTCAGGCACCAGTGCACTTCCAAATCCATTGGAGTATGATACGCTTGTATCTATTCCAACAACAGAAGGACTTACAATTTTAGCTATATTGGCAATCAAGTTAAAATTGCTATTGTCTGATGATGAAAGTGGCAAGTACCTATTTATAACCTGTGTCTGTTGCCCTAAATTAGTGTATTTCATGATTCCTGCGACAGTTCCACCACCGATAAGTGCTGCAATCAATGCAACAGATACAAATGAAACAAGCATCCTTCTTCTGAATCTTTTAACCATCTTGCCTAAGCTTTTTTTGTTGCTTCTAAATTCTACCCTTGGTGTCGTATAGGTTCCGCTTTCCGCGGCGCTATATGTTGCTGGAATTTCCTGAGTGTCATCTATATTTTCGCCTTTTATGTCATCAGAACCTAAGGCATCGTAAGCCTTGAAATTATCTATTTCATTTTCGCCTATATTTTTGTTTTGTTCATTTTCAAAATCCATATTCATCATCCTCCTTATCATCTCTCATGATTACATTATAAATTAGAATTTTTAATAAACTGTGAACATATTGTAAATTATTTTTAATAATTTCATGTCGATGGGTAAAATAAATGCAGCCCGAGGGGTGGCTCGAGCTGCTATAATAAGGGAGGTCAAGGAGAGGCTTTTCTCTCTCTCGATTATTATTATAACCTTAACTAAAACTTCGCACATAAATAATTACTCTGTTCCTTGAAAACTTAATGCTTTGCCAGAAAAAAGTAATAGTAATTTACACAATTATGCACAC
>NZ_JBPODR010000014.1:0-61639 GCF_051201035.1 Thermoanaerobacterium thermosulfurigenes | reverse complement strand
AGATGTGATACCTGTAAGGGGATTAGTGCGCTCAAAAATCTGGTTTTCATTCAAAATAGGAGCCATAAATGCAAAAAAAGCACTAAAAATGGCAGCAGAGATGGCTGCGGTTTTTTACAAAAATATCAAAGTCAGATTTATTCTTACAAAATCAGGTAAAAATCAGGCAAAGTTATCATTAGTAGCTTAAAAAATGCTTCTTATGACACTCAAATCATAATTTATAAAGCATAAAAAATAGCAGTAGTGTTGTTAATGATAGTATAGCAAAGTATGATGTTAATTCTCTTTTACTGTGCAGCAAGTTAACGAATGAAGATATAGTATCGAAAAAAAGCGCAATTTCTTGCGCTATTTTGCAAAAATCATTTTTTGATTGAAGCTAGAAAACAAGAACCGTTACTCTGATTTTGCTAATTTTTTACATTAAGCCTAAAATTCATTCAAAAACAGAACCCCATTTCGAATTTCTGGATTTCTTATAAATATCTCCATCGCTTTTTTTGACTGTGACTTTCTTGATGCCATCTTTTGTGCACAAATCTAATATTATGTGGCCTTTTCTTATCTGCGGATGTCTTATGATTCTGCTTTTTATCATATTGCAATGTTTTTTTGATACACATATGTACGAGAATTTTTCATCTTCGTATGGAAGCTGGCCGTTTTTGACTTTTCGGTGTATGCTTGTCCTCTGTACACGAGACGAAAAGTGGCACCAGTCATTATCATTTATTGGACATTCATTAGCGTGTGGACACGGGGCGATTACATGCGCACCAAGTGATATCAGAGTTTCCCGGGCTCTTTTTATTATAGAAAAGCCGATTTTAGTTCCTGGCTCTATGATAATCAGTATATCATTAGCAGCACTTTCCCACAGTTTTTTTATTATTTTACTCTGAACATCTTCATTTAGCTCACCGATGGAATACGACGCAATGACTATATCGTGTTTAGGCAGTTCAGATAAATTTTCTAAGTCAGCTTCCAACCAAATAGAATTCTTAATAGAACTATTGTTTGAATTTGCTGATAGATTTTTGCCAATTTTTATCATGTTCTTGTTTTTTTCCAAAAGCGTTATTTGTTCAATATCATTCCATATTGAGGTTGCTGCCCACATTGCAGTACCTGGTCCTGCGCCTACATCTAAAATTGATTTTGGATTAATATTACTGCATATATCTTTTATATCTTTTAAAACTGCATATATGGTTGCAAATGTAGCAGGCATCCTGTATGAGATGTATGCAATGGCTTCTTCGTATGAAGAAATGTGTTTATCATCAGCATTTCTGTATCGATTAGAAATGTCAGAGACTAAAGAAATCAATTTATTTATAGGCATTCTACTTGATTCTTCTTCTATGCCATTTAAAAGGTCTACTGGTATTTCCATCAAAAGAACAACCCTTTCTATGCGTATTTACTCATATATTATACCATCTTAAATGAATTTATGTTATAATTCAATTCGAGAAATTTTCTACTTCTATAGATGTGTTAAAGGACTTGATGCGATGGTTAAAGAAAAAATAAAGATTTCAGTCAGAGACATGGTTGAATTCATATTGAGGTGTGGAGATTTAAACAATGAATTTTTTGGTGGCAGCAATTTAAGGGCATTAGAAGGCACAAAGATTCACAAAAAAATTCAAAGTTCCAAAGATGAGAATTACAAAAAAGAAGTAACGTTAAGGTACGAAAGAGAATTTGATGAGTTTATCATTGCTGTAGAAGGTCGCGCAGACGGCATCATTGTAGATAATGGCAACGTAACAATTGATGAGATAAAGACTACGAGTGCTGATTTAGATGAAATATATGAAGGCTATAATCCGTTGCATTTAGCGCAGGCAAAATGTTATGCATACATTTATTCAATTCAAAATGACTTGACTACCATAGATGTTCAGCTTACGTATTATCAAATCGATAATGATGAGATTAAATATTTGAGATACACGTATTCTATAGATGAGCTAAAAACTTTTTTTGATGACCTTATTAAGAAGTATTACAATTGGGCAAGCATGTTATACAATTGGATAAAGGAAAGAAACAGTTCCATAGAAAAAATTGATTTTCCATATAAAGATTTTCGAAAAGGGCAAAAAAAGCTTATGGCATCTGTCTACAAATCTATTGAAAGTGGGAAAAAACTTTTTGTTCAAGCTCCAACAGGGATAGGGAAAACCATATCTACAATTTTCCCATCCTTGAAGGCAATGAAAAAAGGATTAACTTCAAAAATATTTTACCTTACGGCAAAGACGATAGCCCGAACGGTGTCAGAGGAAACATTTAATACACTGAGAAGCAAAGGGCTTAAAGTAAAAACATTGGTTTTAACCGCTAAAGAGAAAATATGCTTTAATGAAAAAACCGAATGTACGCCTGAAGCATGTATGTTTGCAAAAGGCCATTATGATAGGATAAATGATGCTATAATGGATATATTTTTGAATGAAGATAATTTTAATCGTTCAAAAATTGAAGAGTATGCTCAAAAGCATATGGTATGCCCATTTGAGCTTTCACTGGACTTATCTTTGTGGTCAGATGTTATAATATGCGATTACAATTACGTCTTTGATCCAAATGTGGGACTTAAAAGGTTCTTTCAAGACAAAACTGATTTTACACTTCTCGTAGATGAAGCGCACAATTTGGTGGATAGATCGAGAGAGATGTTTTCAGCGGAATTATTCAAAAAAGATTTTTTGTCTTTAAAGAAAGAGATTAAGGGTGAAAGCATCAAGCTTGAAAAGGTATTGTCAAAAATCAATTCAATATTTCTTAAATTGAAGAAAAGATGTGGTAAAAAAGGCTACTTTGTCACAGATGAGATATTTAGTGATCTAAATGGATATTTAAGACAATTTATAGGAGAAGTGGAATCGTTTCTTTCAAATGAAAGAAAGTCATTTGTTAAAGATGCCATCATTGATCTGTATTTTGAAGTGATTAGGTATCTTAAGGTTTCTGATATGTACGATGAGTCATATACGACTTATGTTGAGAAAAAAAGCGACGACTTAAAATTCAAATTATTTTGCTTAGATCCCTCTAAGCTGCTTAGTGAAACGCTTAGAAAAGTGCGAAGTACTGTGTTTTTTTCGGCTACACTTATTCCTATAACGTATTATATGTCTTTATTAGGTGGTAGCCGAGAAGATTATGGTGTTTGTCTTGATTCGCCATTTGAAACTAAAAACCGGATGATACTTATTGCGGATGATGTGTCTACAAAATACAAGGATAGAGAAAAAACTTTGGAGGAAATAGTTGGATATATACATACAACAGTGTCAAAGAAAAATGGAAATTATATTGTATATTTTCCATCTTATGAATATTTAAACATGGTGTATGAGATTTACAAGGAGAAAAGTACAGGCTATTTACTTAAGCAGAAAAGCACAATGAAAGAAAATGAAAAAGATGATTTTTTGCGCATGTTTGAAGACAGTCAAAATGGTGTTTTGGCCTTTTGTGTACTGGGTGGTGTTTTTTCAGAAGGCATCGATTTGACAAAAGATCGTTTGATAGGCGCCATAATAATAGGTGTAGGTATACCTCAGATATGTCTTGAAAGGGATATAATTAGAGATTATTTTGAAAGGAAATATGGACTGGGCTATGAATTTGCTTACCTTTATCCAGGCTTTAACAAAGTCTTGCAGTCAGCAGGACGTGTCATAAGAACGGAAGAAGATAAGGGAATAATTTTGCTTATAGATGAAAGATTTTTGCAAAAAAATTACATTAGGATATTTCCTAAAGAATGGTTTCCTTATACAAAGGTGAATCAAAGCAATTTAGGATTTCATCTTGATAGTTTTTGGAGGAGTTTTTAATGGTAGAGGTGTACGCTATAAAAGTAACGAGAGATATTGAAGAAGATGAATACAGTAAACTGTTAGCTTTTGCTTCAGAAGAAAAGAGACGAAGGGTGAACAAGATTAAAAAGCGTGAAGATGCTGTAAGGACGCTTTTGGCAGATGTGATGTTTAGGATTATATTGATTGAAAAATTTGGATTAAATAATGAGGATGTTGTAATTTATAATAATGAATATGGGAAGCCTTTTTTGAAGGATAAAAGCATATTTTTCAGCATATCTCATTCATGCCAATGGGTATCTGTAGCCGTTGATAGAAAAAACCTTGGCGTAGACGTTGAAAAAATTAGAGATGTCAATTTGAATGTGGCTAAACGTTTTTTTTCCCGCGATGAGTTTGAAGACATGATGAGGGCGCCGGATAAAATAGATTATTTTTTTACTCTTTGGACTTTAAAGGAAAGCTATGTAAAGACGTTAGGAGTGGGACTTCATATACCGTTAAGTTCTTTCACTATAAAAATTGGTGATGAGATTAAGCTTTTAAGCGAGAAAGATAACAAATATCATTTTAAACAGTATTGCGTAGACGATGACTACAAAATGGCTGTATGTGCTGAAAGTGATTTGTTTTGCAATGAAGTTAACATCGTAAGCATTGATGAAATTTTTGATTTTATATAATTTATGGTATAATTTAGAAAAAGGGAGGTGATGGTATGCAAAAACCAGTTGAACTGACGTATGGATCTAAGACATTGAGAGGTATGATGCACATTCCTAATAGTGCAAGCGGAAAAGTACCAATGATAGCTATATTTCACGGCTTTACTGGCAACAAAGTGGAGTCACATTTCATATTTGTAAAATTGTCGAGAGAGCTGGAAAAGGTAGGCATTGGCAGCGTCAGATTTGATTTTTATGGTTCTGGAGAAAGCGATGGAGATTTTGTAGACATGACATTCAGCGGTGAATTAGAAGATGCAAGAAATATAGTAGAATTTATCAAAAACCACCCAGCTACAGATATTGATAATATAGGTATATTAGGACTTAGCATGGGTGGTGCTATAGCTGCAATTATTGCAAATGAGTACAAAAACATAGTAAAATCGTTAGTGTTATGGGCTCCTGCTTTTAACATGAGAGATATAGTTATACTCCAATCTCAAAGCGAAGCAGGGAATTTGCTTAGTCAACATGGATTTTTGGACATAGGAGGTCTTGCCTTAGGGAAAGGATTTGTATCCGATATAGTTAATATCGATATTTTCCAATCTGCAAAAGGATTTGACAAAGATGTACTTATAATTCATGGTACTAAAGATGAAGCTGTTCCATACACTGTATCTGAGGAGATTTTAAAGACAGTTTATAAAGAAAAAGGTCATAGAGTATCAATAGACGGTTCAGATCATACTTTTAATAGGCTTGATTGGGAAAAAAGAGCCATAGATGAGTCTGTAACTTTTTTGAAAGAGAAATTAAGGTAAAAGGGCCAGTTATTGGCCCTTTAAAATTATCCTTCTGCTACAAGTTTTACAATATTCAATATTACCTCCACAGCCTTTTCGATAGCAAAAGTAGGTATGTATTCGTATCTGCCGTGGAAATTGTGACCGCCGGTGAAGATATTGGGAGTAGGGAGGCCCATGTATGAAAGCCTTGCACCATCTGTTCCTCCTCTTATTGGGGAAACATTAGGTTTGACATCAGCTAGTTCCATGGCTTTTACTGCAATATCGATTACCCTCATATCCTTTTCTATTATTTCTCTCATGTTGTAATATTGGTCTTTTAAGTCTATTTCAACAGTGTTTTCACCGTATTTTTCATTTAAGTTGCTAATTAAATTTATCAAGTAATTTTTTCGGTTTTCAAAGTTTTCTTTGTCAAAATCCCTTATTATGTATTGCATGTGGGTTTCTTCTACATTTCCGTCAAAATTGGTCAGATGATAGAAGCCTTCATATCCCTCTGTATTCTCAGGTGTTTCTTCAAGTGGAAGCATGGAAGCAAGTTCTACTCCAATCAACACTGAATTTTTCATTTTGCCTTTTGCCATACCTGGATGGACGTTTCTGCCGTGTATGGTTATTTTGGCTGAAGCTGCATTAAAATTCTCGTACTCTAGCTGTCCAATGCTTTCACCATCGATGGTATACGCAAAGTCTGCTCCAAATTTTTCTACATCAAATTTATCAGCACCTCTTCCAATTTCCTCATCTGGTGTAAAGCATATTTTTATCGTGCCATGCTTTATTTCAGGGTGTGAAATAAGATATTCACAAGCTGTGATGATTGCTGCAACGCCTGCTTTATCATCGGCACCTAATAGAGTCGTTCCATCTGTTGTAATCAATGATTTTCCTACGTACTGCTTTAATTCAGGGAAATCATTTGGCGACAAGACTACATTAAGATCTCTGTTTAGGACTATATCATTTCCATCATAGTTTTCTATAATCTGAGGATTTACATTTTTTCCTGACATATCAGGGCTTGTATCCATGTGGGCTATAAATCCTACTACGGGTACTTCTTCGTCAACGTTTGATAATATGGTGCCCATTACATAGCCATTTTCATCAACAGATACGTCTTCAAGTCCTATGGATTTCAATTCGTCAGATAAAACTTTTGCAAAAGCCATCTGCCCTTCTGTGCTTGGACATTTCGAAGAGTTTTCATCTGATGTCGTTTCATATTTTACGTACCTTAAAAATCGTTTAACTGCAGTTTCCAATATTACCCCTTCTTTCACAAAATATTCTATAATTTAATTTTATCACTTATAAAAAAATTTTAAAAGAATTAAAGCCTGGGCTATTACCAGGCTTAATAAAATTATACAGAAGTTAGACATCAAAACTTCTCCCAATGGATTACGTCTTGCAATGATTTTTTGTTTCTTGGGGCTGGATTGTCTTGACTGTATCCTAATGGAATGATGGAAATCATCCTTAGATTAGAAGGAACGTGTAGACGCTCATTAATGTCATTTTCATAACTGCGGTCATATCCAGCGACCCAGCATGAAGAAATGCCGTGTGCCTTTGCTGCTAACATGATGTTTTCTGTTGCCGCCGATCCGTCTTCCAGCTGATGTCTATTGTCTTTCTCGCAATATACTACGACGCATGCTGCCGCATCTTTTATAAATTTGCCGTATGTAGCCTTCTCTGATATAAACTTTAGAGTCTCTTTATCAGTGACAACCACAAAATGCCATGGTTGAGCGTTGTTTCCTGATGGAGCTAATCTTCCGCAGTCGATGATGTCCTCTAAAATATTTTTTGGTATCGGTTTATCTTCAAAAGTTCTAACAGATCTTCTTTGTTTTAATACTTCTATTGCATCCATTTAAAACACCTCCATCTATATTATAACCACTATAAAATTAATTTCAAAATTTAACGAAATGTTTATTGACGGTAAACTATCATTATGCAAAAATAATAATTAAAGAAAAGATAAGGGGGAGATGAGATTATGTCAAGGCTTAAATACATTGTTGAGCTTAAAGAATACTATGGTTCAGATTTAAAAAGAATAAATCACGCATTGAAAGTGCTTAATTATGCTGATAGAATTGCTTATGGTGAGCATATTGCAGATGAAAAAACGAAAAAGGTTATATACATAAGCGCAATTTTGCACGATATTGGTATCAAAAAGGCTGAGGAAAAGTACGGTAGTTCATCCGGCAAATATCAGGAAATAGAAGGACCGACGATTGCAAGAGAGATAATGCTAAAAAATAATGAAGATGAGGATATTATAGATAGAGTTGCATACATTATAGGCGGACATCATACGGCGTTTAAAAATGATGGGATTGATTTTCAGATAATATGGGAATCGGATCTTTTAGTCAACATCGAAGAAGACGAATTGTACGAGGATAAAGAAAATGTGGCAAATATTATTGAGAAAAATTTCAAGACACATACAGGCAAGATGATTGCAAACGATATGTTTCTCAGCTAAAGCTTGATAATATGTATCATATGGTATAAAATATGAGATGTAAAAAAAGATTGGAGGTTTACATATGACAAATGTATTGAACTTTGATTATTCAAATGCGCTAAATTTTGTCAATGAGCACGAAATATCATATCTTGAGAAGCAAGCGCTTCTATCATTAGATATGGTGCTTAATAAGACAGCCCAGGGAAGCGATTTCCTTGGATGGGTTGATTTGCCTAAGGATTATGACAAGGAAGAATTTGCTCGCATTAAAAAAGCTGCAGAAAAGATAAAATCAGATTCAGATGCACTTGTGGTAATCGGCATAGGTGGTTCATATTTAGGTGCAAGAGCAGCGATTGAGATGCTTACACACTCATTTTACAATGTTTTACCGCAATCTGTAAGGAAAGCGCCAGAGATATACTTTGCAGGAAACAGCATAAGCTCTACATATCTTCAAGATTTATTAGAAATATTGGAAGGAAAAGACGTTTCTATAAACGTCATATCAAAATCTGGCACTACTACAGAACCAGCTATAGCTTTTAGAGTTTTCAGAGATTTCCTGGAGAAAAAATACGGAAAAGAAGAAGCAAAGTCAAGGATATATGTTACGACGGATAGAGCGAAAGGTGCCCTTAAAAAACTGGCTGATGAAGAAGGATATGAGACATTTGTGATTCCTGATGATGTAGGTGGAAGATACTCGGTTTTAACGGCTGTAGGTCTGCTTCCTATAGCGGCTTCAGGTATAGATATCGATGAAATGATGAAAGGTGCGTACGATGCATCTATAGTCTTCAAAAAGCCGGATATCAAAGAAAATTTAAGTATGCAGTATGCTATTGTAAGAAATGCTCTTTACAGAAAAGGTAAATCTGTTGAAATTTTAGTCAACTATGAGCCAAGACTTCACTATTTTTCAGAGTGGTGGAAACAGCTTTTTGGTGAAAGTGAAGGAAAAGATCATAAAGGTATTTATCCGGCATCAGTGGATTTTTCAACAGATTTACACTCAATGGGACAATTTATTCAAGATGGTAGTAGGATAATGTTTGAGACTGTCATAAATGTTGAAAAGCCACTTAAAGAGATAACAATAAATGAGGACAAGGATAACATTGACGGGCTTAACTTTTTGACTGGTAAGACAGTAGATTTCGTTAACAAGAAAGCTTTTGAAGGCACGGTGCTTGCTCACAATGACGGTGGAGTGCCTAACTTGATTGTAAATGTGCCTGAAATATCTGCTTACAATTTTGGATACCTTGTATACTTCTTTGAAATGGCTTGCGGTATAAGCGGTTACTTAAATGGTGTAAATCCATTTGATCAACCAGGTGTGGAAGCATACAAGAAAAATATGTTTGCACTTTTAGGTAAACCTGGTTACGAGAAGGAAAAAGAGGAGTTAGAAAAGAGGCTAAAGAGATAGTCATGAGAGATATGCCGATTGGCATATCTTTTTTTGTCGGAAAGATTTCATGTATAATATTATATATGAGAATTGTTTTTGGATGGTGATGAAATGGAAGTAGGCATATCGACGGCTTGTTTTTATCCTGACTATCTTACAGAAGAGACGATTCCGATAATAGCTAAAATGGGTATAAGGAATGTGGAAGTCTTTTTAGAATCTTACAGCGAGTATGATGAAGATTATTGCAAAGCTATGAGGGATGATTTAGATAGATACGGCATTGAAGTTAATTCAGTACATGCAATAGGAACTCAGTTTGAACCGCAGCTTTTTTCAGCAACTGAAAGGCAAAGGAACGACGCCTCAAAGATGCTTATTAAAGTATTGAGGGCTGCAAAGATACTTAAGGCAAAGATTTACGTTTTTCATGGGCCTGCCGTTAAAAAGGACACGACGCCTAATATTGATTTTGACAAGATTGCGAAATATGTGGATTATATAGCTGATACATCAGGAGAATATGGGATTAAATTTTCTTGGGAAAATGTCTATTGGTGCTGGTTTTCGTATCCGGAATTTGCTACATCAATAAAACAGTCTGTGAAAAGCAGAAATGTTTATTTCACCTTAGATATAAAGCAGGCGATGAAAAGCAAGGAAGATCCATTTGAATACTTAAAATCAATGGGAGAGAAACTTATCAATGTCCATTTATGCGATTACGATGATTGCGGCAATCTGTACCTTCCAGGTAGAGGAATGTTTGACTTTGCAAAGCTTAATAGAGAGTTAAAAAAATTGGATTACAATGGATCTATCATAATGGAAGTCTACAGAAACAACTATAAAGATATTGACGATTTAAAAGAAGGCATTGAATACCTAAAAAGTATCTTTAAAAAATAAAGATAAGGGAGACTAAACCCTTATCTTTAAGCTTTTCCTGGCACCATCTGCTTTATTCCGCTTGAATCTAGGGCGATGCCATAGCCATATGCCAGCGTAGAGAAATTCAGTTCGGCTTGTTGTAATGGTATGCCTTTAATAGTGACGTTTTTAAGCTCACCCGTACCTACACCTCTTTTAGCACATTGAAACAAGTAGTTGACGCCTTGAGGCATAAGTCCGAACATTCTGGCACCTACTGTATCTGTTGCTACAGGATCTGTTCCTGCTATTATCATGTTTGCATTGATAGGCTTTCCTTCTGATGGCCCTGTGCCTATCATCGCTTCTTGACCGCTTAATATTGTAAGATCTATAGATATTTTTTCAGCCATGGCCCTTATGAAATTGTGAAGGTCATCGTGTATGCCTAAATTTTTTTTGGGAAATCCATGTATTTCTGCGGGAGGCCAGCTTAAAGCTATGTTTTTGATTCCAAGCGATACTGTAGCTTCTTCATGCATTTTCATTTGAGTGAATGAAATTAGTACATCCATTTTTTCATAAAGTTCATTTACTTTTGTGGATTTTAAAAGACAGTCGTCCAGCAGCAATTCTACGTAAGGGCCATAATTTAAATCTACAAATTCGATGCCTTCTTCTGAAATGACTTTATCAAATCTATTATCAGATAAAACTTTAGGTGTAGGATCTCCACCAGAGCCAGCGGCAATAACAATCCTGCCAGGATTTTTGGATTTTACGTATCTTATAAGGGCTCTCAATGTATCTGGTCCTACTATCGTACCGCTTTGAGGAGGCTTGCTTTTAACGAAATTTGGCGTTATTACAACGGTATTACCCGTTTCGATTAGATTTTGCAAAGGTAATAAGTTTAAAGCGGTATTTAAGTTTTGTATCTCATCAAGGCCAGATGCTATTGCTACTACTGGTTCTACAATTTTTCTGTACCTCATAAAATCACCTCATATATATGATTTGCATTTTATCAAAAATTAAAATATCTAAGCAAAAAGCCTAAGTAATTTTAACATTTCAACAAATATTTCATTGACAATTGTACCAGAGGACGGTATCATATAATTTAATAAATTAATATAGTAAACTCTTATCAAGAGTAGCGGAGGGACTGGCCCTATGAAGCTCGGCAACCGGATATCACGGTGCCAATTCCAGCAGCATATCGCTGAAAGATGGGAGCAAAAATATCTCTTCTTTTGGCGAAGAGTTTTTTTATTTTAAGGAGGGGTCGTTTTGCAAAATTCTGAAAATTTGTGTCAAAAGCTTAAAAATAAGCAATTTGTCATAACTGTGGAGATATCGACGCCAAAAGGAGCTGATATTTCAAATTCTATTGAAGAAGCGAAAAAATTATATGGAATAGCAGATGCTTTAAATATAACTGATTGTCCTATGGCAAATATGAGAATGAGCCCTATTGCATTGGCGCATCTTTTGCAAAATCATCTAAACATAGAAACCATATTTCACTTAACATGTAGGGACAGAAATCTTATTGGTCTTCAGGCAGAGCTTTTGGGTGCATATGCTCTTGGAGTTAGAAATATCCTTGCCCTTACAGGAGACGATCCAAAGCGAGGTGATGTGCCACAGGCAACAGGCGTGTACGACGTAGATTCTGTAGGTCTTGTGAAGATAGCAAAGTCCCTAAATGATGGATTTGATTACAGTGGAAATAAATTAGAATCATCTACAAATTTCTGCATAGGAACAACAGCAAATCCAAATGATTTAAGACCTGAATCAATAGAAAAATTAAAGACGAAAATAGAAAGTGGAGCATCTTTCATACAGACTCAGCCTGTTTATGATGATGAGATTTTATACAGATTTCTTGATGCTGTAGAGCAATTTGATATTCCAATTTTAGTAGGGGTACTACCCCTTAAAAGCTATAAGATGGCTTTAAACTTGAACGAAAAGGTGCCTGGCATCGAGATACCTGAAAAAATAATAGACAGGTTAAAAGACGGTGAAAAAGGTGAAGGGATAAAAATTGCAATAGAATTTATAAACAAGATAAAAGATAAAGTGGGTGGTGTTCATATCATGCCACTTGGCAAGACAGATATAGTTGTTGACATTGTAAATGGCGTAAAAAACATAAGACAAAATGATATAGAAGAAGTATTGTAGTCATCATAAGGAGATGTTGCAATTGGATATTTTTAAGAATTTAAAGAATAGCATAATCGTCTTTGACGGAGCAATGGGCACTATGCTTCAGAAAAAAGGACTTAAAACAGGAGAATGCCCAGAGTATTACAATCTTTCATATCCGGATATAGTATATGAAATCCACAAATCGTATATAGATGCAGGGGCAGATGTTATTGAGACAAATACATTTGGTGCCAATAGAATAAAATTAAGATCCTACAATCTTTCGGATAAATTGCCTGAAATAGTCAAAAGTGCAGTGCAGATAGCCAGAAAAGCTGCTGGTGATAAAGCTGTTGCTCTTTCTATGGGACCTATTGGCGAACTGATGGAGCCTTTTGGCAAGCTGACATTTGACGAGGCTTATAATGCTTTTGCAGAGGTTGCTGTAGAAGGGGAAAAAGCCGGTGTCGATTTGGCGCTTATTGAGACTATGTCAGATATATTAGAAGCGAAGGCGGCTATTCTCGCTGTAAAGGAAAATACTAATTTAAAGGTAATTTGTACCATGACGTTTCAAGAAGATGGAAGGACGCTTATGGGGACAGACCCTGTTACAGCAGTAGTAAGTCTTCAAGGGCTTGGCCTTGATGCCATAGGTGTCAATTGCTCTACGGGACCTGACATGATGGCAGACATAGTGAAGAAGATGGCTGAAGTTTCAAGGATACCAATTTTGGCGCAGCCAAATGCAGGAATGCCTCATTTAGAGGATGGATTGACTCTTTACGACATTACGAAAGAGAAATTTGCCGTCGAGACAAAAAAGCTTTTAGAATGCGGAGCATCTATTGTTGGTGGTTGTTGTGGGACAACTCCAGATTTTATTAAGCTTTTGAAAGCTGAGATACATGACACAGAGAAAAAAACTGCCGTGAAAGAATACACAGCAGTTTCATCAAATACAAAGACTGTTTTCATAGGCAGCGATTATCCTGTGTGTGTAATCGGCGAAAGGATAAATCCTACAGGAAAGAAGAAATTAAGTGCAGCTATCAAAGAAGGCAATTTTAATATTATCTACGACGAAGCTGTATCGCAGGAAAAGCTTGGGGCAAGCGTACTTGACGTGAATATCGGTGTGCCTGGTATAAACGAAGAGGAATTGATGTCTAGAATCGTTTCACAGGTACAGAACATCGTCAACGTACCATTGCAGATAGACAGTAGCAATGTAAGGGCGATTGAAAAAGCAGTTAGGATAGTCAGAGGTAAGCCTATTATAAATTCTGTCAGTGCAAAAGAGAAAAGTTTACAAGAAGTGTTGCCTATTGTCAAAAAATACGGTACAAGTGTTATAGGACTTACAATAAGTGATGATGGTCTTCCTAAAGATGCAGATGAAAGACTTAGAAACGCTGAGAAGATTGTAAAAGCTGCTTTAGAGTATGGAATACCAAAGGAGGATATAATAATTGATTGTATTGCTCTTACAGTGTCATCTGAGCAGACAGCAGCAATTGAAACATTAAAAGCCATCAAACTTGTTAAGTCTAAGCTTGGAGTAAGTACGGTCATAGGACTTAGCAACGTATCTTATGGATTGCCTGAGCGTCAACTTATAAATACTGCATTTCTTGCGATGGCGATATCATACGGTTTAGATGCTGTTATAGTCAATCCAAATGATAAGATAACAATGGATATATTGAATGCTTCGATGGTCTTATCATCAAGGGATAAAAGATGCGAAAGATACATAAATACATATAAGAAAGATGATGGGATAAATAAGACATCAGTATTATCTGTAGAGAAAAAAACAGATAGTAATGCAAGAGAGGTGCTTTACAGAGATATATTAGAAGGCAAAAAGGCTGATATAGATAGATTAGTGTTGGAAATACTTAATGAAGGCGTAGAACCATTAAGCATAGTAGACAATACGATAATACCTGCACTTAAAGATGTAGGAGATAAGTATGACAAAGGGATATATTTTCTTCCACAGCTTTTAAATTCTGCTGAAGTTGTTGAAAGTGCTTTTAAGGTTTTAAAGGAAAAAATGCCTAAAGGGATGGGCTCAAAGGGTAAAATAATACTGGCAACAGTTGAAGGCGATATACACGATATAGGTAAAAATATAGTAAAAGTGCTGCTTGAAAATTATGGCTATGAAATTATAGATCTTGGGAAGGATGTCAAACCGTCTAAAATTGCAGATGAAGTTAAGAGGACAAATGCGAAACTGATAGGGCTTAGTGCCTTGATGACAACTACGCTAAATAATATGGAAAAGACCATTAAAATATTAAGAGAAAAATATGATATAAAAATCATGGTAGGCGGTGCCGTACTTACAAAGGATTATGCGATGAAAATTGGAGCTGATTACTATGGCTCAAACGCACAAGAAGCTGTAAGGATAGCAGATAAGGTGTTTAGTGAAATAAATTAAAGCCGGGTATCCCGGCTTTTAAAATATCTTTTTGCTTCTTAAGTGTTCTTGCACCAGATCCAAAGTCTCTCCAAATCTCTGGAAGTGTACAATTTCTCTTTCTCTTAAAAATCTTAATGTATCTTTTACACAAGGGTCATCTGTAAGATTTATAAGGTGTTCATACGTTGCTCTTGCCTTTTCTTCTGCTGCCATGTCTTCATGAAGATCTGCGATTACATCACCCTTTGCTTGAATGTACGCTGCTGTCCAAAGCATTCCTGTCGTATCGCTATAAAAAAGAGCTCTATCGTGTTCTGTGTACTGTTCTCCGAGGCCTTCTCTCCTTAACTCTTCTACTGGTACGCCTTTTAACAGTTTAAAGACCAATGTAGCGATTATTTCTAAGTGACCGAATTCCTCTGTGGATATATCTGTCAATGTTCCCTTTGCTTGCCCTGTAGGCATTGTGTATCTTTGAGTCTGGTATCTCAACGCTGCAGCTAATTCGCCATCTGGTCCACCATACTGTGCAATTAAAAATTTGGCCATCTTAATGTCTGGCTTACATACATTTGCAGGATATTCTAACTTCTTTTCATACACCCACATAGTATCACCTCTTTAATATTGGATTTCCCATGGCCATGGGTCATCTACCCACCTAAATCTGTTGCATTGCGAAGGTACTTCGCCAAAAGACATCAATGGACCGTAAAGCTGCTCATATTGCGTCTTTAGAGATCTTGACTGTTGGCTATAATAGTTGTAATCTCTTAATGCTTTTTGGTCATCAGGATGTGTGTCAAGGTAGAGATTTAAGTCAATACAAGCAAAATCCAATTCCATTATTTTTTTAATGAGAGCCACTTGATTTGCGTCCATTGTCAGTACCCCCTTGATTTTTCCTCATTGTAAGGCTTATCTAATTCTGGGAAAATCGTTCCACGCCTTAAACCTTGTTCAGGAGGATACGATGATACATACCTTTGTATTGGTATATAGGCTTCGGCTAAGCCTTTTTGTCCTGTATCATAACTTTGTATATAAAATCCATTATACTCATACATATATAAAACCTCCATTTAATGTTTTCAATATATAATATTCATAAATATATATTTGTGTGATAAAATGCGGATGCAGGTTGTTTTGACGTATTTTACTTTGTATGGTATATATATTGTATATAAATAGGTTAGGGGTAATGCGATATGAAGAAAAACGAAGAAATAATAATTAATATAGATGATATGAATTTAGAAGGTTACGGGTTATCATATTTAGATGACAGTATTATTAAAGTGAGATGTGCCATTAAAGGACAAAAGGTAAAGGCAAAAATAAAAAGAATAAAAGGTAAGGGAATTGAGGCAGATGTTGTAGATATAATCGAGAGATCACCTTTGGAACATGATAATGTATGTAATCATTTTGGCAAATGTGGCGGCTGTGCATATTTAAATATAAATTATGAAGATCAATTAAAATTAAAAGAAGATTATGTAAAAAGCCTTCTTGATGAAGCAGGAATAAAAGGTTTTGAGTTTTTAGGGATTGTAGGAAGTCCTGATGTTTTTTCGTATAGAAACAAGATGGAGTACACATTTGGAATAGATGATAATGGTATAATGCAATTAGGACTTCACATAAAAGGGCGGTATTATGACATTATAACGACGGAAGATTGCAGGATTGTTGACAGCGATTTTATCGCATGTTTAAAAAATGTTTTGGATTATGCAAAACAGCACAGCTTGCCACACTATAATATAAAGACACACGAAGGCTACATGAGAAACTTAGTCATTAGAAAAGCGGCAAATACAGGTGAAATTCTCATAAATATCGTTACAACATCCCAGAAAAAACATGATTTTAGTAAACTGGCAAGTGAGCTTAGAAATATAAAATTAAAAGGAAAACTTGTCGGTATATTGCACACAGTAAATGATAGCTATTCTGATGCGGTTAAATGTGAAAAACTTGAAGTTTTGTACGGCAGAGACTATATAATGGAAGAAATACTTGGTCTTAAATTTAAGATAAGCGCATTTTCATTTTTTCAGACTAATTCAAAATGTGCCGAGAGACTCTATAGTGTAGCAAGGGAATTTGCAGGTGATATATCCAATAAAATTTTATTTGACTTGTACTGTGGCACAGGAACTATAGGAATGATAATGGCACCACTTTCTAAAAAAGTCGTAGGCATAGAACTTGTTGAAGAAGCCGCCGATGCTGCACGAGAAAATGCGCGATTAAACGGGCTTAATAATATACAGTTTATAGCAGGCGACGTCGCACAAAGGATAAAAGAGATAAATGATAAGCCAGATGTGGTCGTATTAGATCCTCCAAGACCTGGAGTAAATCCAAAAGCTGTAATGGACATCATAAAATTAAACCCAGAAAAGATAATTTACGTATCATGCAATCCTGTGTCCCTTGTTAGGGATTTGAAAATGCTGATACAGAGGCAGTACAAAGTAGAAAAAGTAAAATGTGTTGATATGTTTCCTCACACGCATCATGTAGAAACGGTAGTGCTATTGACAAATAAAAAAGTATAGAAAGTTGGAGAATGTTCTTCTATGTGTTCATAATTTCAGAGGATAGGTTCTAATAAAAGAGCTGACATTGATTTTACTGTACTTGACATTTTGGGAAGAGGAATTATTAAAAATACAAAATAGAATTTGATTAAAAACTATGGAGGTTTAAGAATAATGAGAAATGAAGCTACTTTAGATGAATGGAAAGAGTTGTACGATGTTGCGAACAAAATAAAAGAGTTAAAGCCATGGGAGTATTTATATGATATGGATATAATAACAATGTTACTGCCCGGTGCGGAGGAACCTGTCTACTGCAGCATAATGGGCAAAGGTGGAGAATTTTTCGGCATTGGTACTTATATGGGATTTGATGCAATGAACAATTTTTACACGATGGCTAAAAGAGATGATATACCTGATATACAAAAAATAAGGTTTCAAGACGATAATGTGCTTATGTGCCATTTTGGGAATAGGGAAGAATTGACAAAAGAAGAGTTAAAGCTTGTAAAAGATTTGGGGCTTAAATTCCGCGGCAAAAACAATTGGATTTATTTTCATTCGTTTAAAAAAGGTTATGTGCCATATCTATTAGATAAAGAAGAGGTCTTATTTGAAATGGAAGTTTTTAAGCATTTATTTGAAGCGCTTAAAGATTATGTTGATGGAAATGTGAAAGTTAATTTTGAAAAAGGCAATACTCTACTTCGCATGTACAATAAAACGAAAAACTTGTGGACTAATCAAGAAGCACCAATTCTTTTACCTGAGCCTGACTATCCACAGCTTGTTTTACAGGATGAATTGCTTGTAGAAAGGATTAATAGACAAGAAGCCAATAAAAGCAAAATAGAAGTCGACATAGCTTATTTGACTGGTGCTATAAGAGATGAAAAATACGATGTTCCTGTCATGGAGAGATTATGTATTTTAGCAGAAAGTACATCAGGACTTATAGTAGATCAGGATTTTATTTTCCCAGACGATAACGAGATGGAAATCATATTTGGTATGACGGTTAATTATATTTTAAATTATGGTAAACCTGATACTATCATTGTAAGAGATGACTATGTATTAAATTTATTAGACGATTTGTGTAAAAAAGCCGGCATAAAGCTAAAAGTCAAAGGAAAGTTAAAAGCCATTGATTACTTTGTAGAAAGTTTTTTAAGGTATAGGTTTTAACAGTGGCTTGTTGTAAATACAGTTATTTCACTGGATTTTTATTTGGAGAAATTGCAGTCATATATTATAATGAAGAAAAAGACCTCTGTCTTTTGAATGTATTTTAGGAGGAAATTTATGTTATATATAGGATGTCACTTATCGGTTTCAAATGGATATAAGGCTATGGCGGAAGAAGCGTTAAAGCTTGATGCCAATACGCTGCAATTTTTTACGAGAAATCCAAGGGGAAGCAAGGCAAAGGATATAGATGAAAATGACTGCAATTCATTTGTAGAAATTGCGAATAAAAATAATTTTTCTAAAGTTGTCGCACATGCACCATATACTCTAAATCCGTCATCACCTGACGATAGGACGAGAGAGTTTGCTAAAGAAGTCATGGCAGACGATCTTATGCGGATGGAATATCTCCCAGGTAATCTTTACGATTTTCATCCAGGGAGCCATGTGAAGCAAGGCGTTGATACAGGGATAGAGTATACGGCAAATATGTTAAATCAAATATTAAAGCTAAATCAGTCTACAATCGTGCTTTTAGAGACTATGGCAGGAAAAGGCTCAGAAATAGGAAAGACATTTCAAGAATTAAAACAGATTTTAGACAGAGTAGAATTGCAAGAGAAAATGGGTGTGTGCTTTGATACATGCCATGTTTATGATGCGGGTTATGATATAGTAAATAATCTTGACGGCGTATTAGAGGAATTTGACAAGATCATAGGGCTAGATAAACTTTTTGCTATACACTTAAATGACAGCAAAAATCCGATGGGTAGCCATAAAGACAGGCATGAGAAGATCGGCAAAGGTTATATAGGAATAGATGCTATAGCAAGAGTCATAAATCATCCAAGTCTAAAACATCTGCCATTCATATTGGAGACGCCCAATGACCTTGAAGGCTATAGAGAGGAAATAAAACTTTTAAGAAGCCTTTACAATGGTTGATTTTTGACGATCCGGAGGATTTTATATGTTTGACGTATGCTTATTGGGTACAGGAGGTATGATGCCTGTACCTGGCAGAAACCTATCTTCACTCATATTGAGGTATGGTGGTGTATCTATATTGGTGGACTGCGGTGAAGGCACGCAAGTTCCGCTTCAAAAATTAGGGTGGGGCTTTTTAAATATAGATACGATATTTTTCACGCATTACCATGCAGACCATATTATGGGACTTCCTGGCATAATATATCAGATGATAAACCAAGAACGGAAAAATAAGCTTAATTTAATGGGCCCTGAAGGAATAGACGTATTGAAAAATCTTTTAAATGTTCTTTTTGTGGAGATACCGTTTGAAATTGAATATACTGAATTAAAAGATGGATATTCCTTAAATGTCGGGGAAATAACAGTGAAAAATGTCGTGGTTCAACATACATCATTGTGCTTTGCTTACAGCTTCGAAGTTAAAAGGCTTCCGAAATTTGATGCAAAAAAAGCAAGGGAATTAAACATACCATTAGAGTACTGGCATAGACTTCAGCACGGCGAAAGCATTATAAAAGACGGCAGTGTAATCTTCACACCTCAAATGGTATTAGGTGAAGACAGAAAAGGCTTAAAAGTAAGTTATTCTACTGATACTCGTCCTACAAAAGATCTTATAAAAATTGCTGAGAATAGCGATCTTTTCATTGGAGAAGGAATGTACGGCGATCCGCTAGATGAAGAAAAAGCGATAAAAAAATACCATTCCACGTTTTTAGAGACAGCTTTAGTGGCAAAAGAAGCTAACGTGAAAGAGCTTTGGCTGACTCATTTTAGCCCATCATTAAAAAATCCAGACAAATATCTAAAGTATGCTAAGGATGTATTTGAAAATAGCGTTGTCGGATATGACATGATGACAAAAGAATTGCGCTTTAAAGACGTATAAAAATAGTTTCATTTATGTTAGAAAATGATAAAATAAAGTATAGACATTTGCTTAAAATAATTTTTATGATATAATAAATAGAAGTTATTAACGCAAACAAATGAATAGGAGGATTTACTTAATGAGCAGTAATCTTAAAAAAATAGAGAACAGTGTTGCAACAATCGAGTTAAATATTCCAAAGGAAAAATTTGAAGAAGGATTAAACTTTTCATACAAAAAAAATGTAGGTAGATTTAACATACCGGGTTTTAGGCGCGGAAAGGCTCCGAGGATTATCATAGAAAGGTACTATGGTGAAGGTGTGCTTTATGAAGATGCTATAGAGCATGTATTTCCGGATGCATATCAAGAAGCGATTGATACTCTGAAGCTTGAGCCGATAGATAATCCAACAATTGACATTTTACAGATTGGAAAAGGCCAAGATTTAATTATAGAGGCAGTAGTGCCAGTATTGCCTGATGTAGAGCTTGGACAGTACAAGGGTATAGAAGTCAAAAAAGTAGAGTATAATGTTAAAGACGAAGATATTAATAATAGACTTGAACAGATGAGACAGAGTAATGCGAGAGTAGTACCAGTGGAAGACAGAGCAGCTCAGATGGGCGATATAGTTGACATAAGCTTTGAAGGATTTTTAGATGGTGTACCGTTTGAAGGCGGCAAAAGCGACAATTACTCATTAGAGTTAGGCTCTAAGACATTTATTCCTGGATTTGAAGAGCAAATCGTTGGACATAACGTTAATGAGGAGTTTGATGTAAATGTCAAATTCCCTGATGACTACAGGGCTGAAGAGTTAAAGGGAAAAGATGTAGTATTTAAAGTAAAGATATTTTCAATAAAGCACAAAGAATTGCCAGAGTTAAATGACGATTTTGCAAAAGACGTAAGCGAGTTTGATACTTTAGATGAATTGAAAGAAGACATAAAGAGAGAATTGCAAGAACAGTATGATTTAAGCGCTAAAGAAGAAATGAAAGAAAATGTAGTAAAAGCAGTTGTAGAGAATTCTAAAGTTGACATACCAGAAATAATGGTAGATAGGCAAATTGACATATCTTTAAGAGATCTCGATTACAATCTCAGATATCAAGGATTGGATCTTGATAAATACTTAGAGATAACAGGAAAGACAGAAGAAGACTTGAGGAAAGAAATGCACGATGATGCAGCTTTGAGAGTTAAGACGCAGTTAGTCATCGATAAGATAGGTAAAATAGAGAATATAACTGCTACAGATGAAGAAGTAGATAAAAGACTTAGTGAAATGGCAACAAATTACAATGTAAAATTAGAAGATTTGAAGAAAGAGCTGACTGAGTCACAGATAAACAATATAAAAGACGATATAGTCTACTTTAAGACGATTGACTTTATTTTTGAGAATAGTAAAATTATAGATAAAGAGGAGTGATAATATGAGCTTAGTGCCTATAGTTGTAGAGCAAACAAATAGAGGAGAGCGCTCTTACGACATATATTCAAGGCTTTTAAAAGACAGGATAGTCTTCTTAGGAGAAGAGATAAACGACGTATCAGCAAGCCTCGTCGTTGCTCAGCTTTTGTTTCTAGAGGGAGAAGATCCTGATAAGGATATTTGGCTTTATATAAATAGCCCTGGTGGTTCTATAACATCTGCATTCGCTATATACGATACGATGCAGTATATAAAACCTGATGTTGTTACGATGTGTGTCGGTATGGCAGCATCGGCAGGTGCCTTCTTACTTGCTGCAGGCGCAAAAGGCAAGAGATTTTCGCTGCCAAACAGCGAGATAATGATACATCAGCCATTAGGAGGCACGCAGGGTCAAGCTACAGACATAAAGATTCACGCTGAGAGAATTATAAAAATGAAACAAAAACTAAATAAGATATTGTCTGAGAGGACTGGACAACCATTAGAAAAAATTGAAAGAGATACAGAAAGGGACTTTTTCATGGATCCAGAAGAAGCAAAAGCTTATGGGCTCATTGATGAGATATTAGTTAAGAGAAAATAGGCCCCGGAAGAGGTGAAAAAATGGCTAAATATGATAATCAAAAACAGTTGAAGTGCTCTTTTTGCGGGAAGTCACAGGATCAGGTAAAAAGATTAGTTGCCGGTCCAGGCGTATATATCTGTGACGAATGTATAGAGCTTTGCCAAGAAATCATCGATGAAGAATTTGAAGAAAACATCGATGTAGAGATAGGTGAACTTCCGAAGCCAAAGGAGATAAAAGAGTTTCTTGACCAGTATGTAATAGGTCAAGACAAAGCGAAAAAAGCGTTGGCAGTAGCGGTTTACAACCATTACAAGAGGATCAATAGCAGAGTAAAATCTGACGATGTTGAGCTTCAAAAAAGCAATATTCTCATGTTAGGCCCTACTGGTTCTGGCAAGACGCTTCTTGCACAGACATTAGCTAGAATGCTTAATGTGCCGTTTGCAATAGCAGATGCTACATCACTTACGGAAGCGGGTTATGTAGGCGAAGATGTGGAGAACATCCTTCTTAAGCTTATACAGGCGGCAGATTATGACATAGAAAAGGCAGAAAAAGGCATTGTGTACATTGATGAGGTTGATAAGATAGCCAGAAAATCAGAGAATCCGTCGATTACGAGGGATGTCTCTGGTGAAGGTGTACAGCAAGCACTTTTAAAAATTTTGGAAGGTACTGTGGCAAATGTTCCACCTCAAGGTGGACGGAAACACCCTCATCAAGAATTCATACAGATTGATACTACGAATATCTTGTTCATTGTTGGCGGTGCATTTGATGGCATTGAAAAGATAATAGAATCCAGGATAGGCAAAAAGTCATTAGGATTTGGATCAGAGATTCAAAGCAAACAGGAGAAGAAAATAGGTGAAATCTTAAAGAATATCATGCCTGAAGATCTCTTGAAATTTGGACTTATTCCAGAGTTTATCGGAAGGCTTCCGATTGTTGTGACACTTGATTCTCTTGATAAAGATGCTTTGATACGAATACTGACAGAGCCTAAAAATGCACTTACAAAGCAGTATGAAAAGCTGTTTGAGCTAGATGGCGTAAAACTTGAATTTGACAAAAAAGCCCTAAGCGTTATTGCTCAAAAGGCAATAGACAGGAAGACTGGTGCGAGAGGATTAAGGTCAATACTTGAAGAGCTTATGCTTGATGTGATGTATGAGATACCATCCAGCGATAATATTGAGAAGTGCATCATAACGGAAGAAACAGTATTGAACAATGCTCCACCTACGATTGTTTATTCAGAGTCCCAAAAGACAAAAAAGAGAGTCAAGAAATCTGAGTCTGTATCGTAGTTAGTAAGTATATAAAAACCTCCTTCTATCACATAATATCAGATGTAGAAGGAGGTTTTTTATGACACAAAATATTGAAATGACATATGAAGAGAGGCAAAAATTCATTCAAATGCATCTTGATGAACCTCTTAAAGAAAAGTGCAGAGTGCAAAAAGTTGATGATATTTTAGGACAAGATGAAGCTGTACTAAAAATATTAAATAATTTGCGGAGCCAAAATCCTAAAAGCATGATATTAACTGGTCCAGGTGGTACGTGGAAAAGAGATATTTTAAGAACGTGCTTTAAAGAGATTAAAAGTAGTGAAGAAAGCTTCTTTAAAAGCGGAGAGTTCGTTGAATACTACCCTGATAAAAAGTACAATGATGATTTTATTCGCGATTCATTGTTTGGATATGTATTTGAAATAGATTTTGGCTCCCGTAAGATAAAAAAAATAAAAATAGGGCTTGTCACAAGGGCGAATAATGGGATTCTCTACATTGATAATTTAGAAAACTTGACATCAAACAATATTTTAAAGCTTTTAGATGTGATGAAATCGAAAAAAGTGTACTATGAAGACAGATTGATTTTAAATGTTTCAGATCATGTGAAACGCTTTTTAAAAGAAGGATTTCCGGCAGATTTTCGTCTTGCTGTTAATGTAGATGATTCTGCACTTTTACCAGATGAATTGCTAGATTTATGCGAAATCATTCAATTTAAGGAATACGATAAAAGAGTATTGGCAGATATAATCAAAAATTCTGCCAACAAGGGAATGTTTTATGTTGATGATGAAGTGTGTATAAAAATTGCTGATGCTGCAAAAAATGGAGAAGATGCTATAGGTATGCTTCAACATCTGGCTATTAAAGCGCTAAAGCATGGGAGAGATGAGATAACTGCAGATGATTTGAAAAGTGTGATCTTTTAACTTTTGAGATTAGAATGTTTTAATGTATAATATATTTATCATAAGGCAAATAGGCAAAAGAGGTGACTTTATGGACAAGAAATACATATTACCGATGGTTCCACTAAGAGGCATAACAGTGTTCCCGTACATGGTCATGCACTTTGATGTAGGAAGGGGAAAATCCGTTAAAGCTATTGAAGAAGCAATGCTTAGAAACCAACTCGTCTTTTTGGTTACGCAAAAACAAGCTGATATAGACGAACCTTCAATAGATGATATATATAGAGTAGGCACAATAACAAAAGTAAAACAGATGCTTAGACTTCCAGGAGAAGTCGTAAGAGTTTTAGTTGAGGGCATCTCCAGAGCAGAGTTAAAAAATCTTATTAGCGACGAAAGTTTTTATGAAGTGGAAGTTTTAGAGAAGATAGATTCGGAGGTGGAGAAAGACAGCGAATTAGAAGCATTGATGAGAAGTGTAACATCGGCTTTTGAAGAATATATAAGCATTTCATCAAAAATACCTTTGGACAGCATTTATAATGTTGTAACGATTGAAGAACCTGGGCGGTTAGCTGACGTAATAGCAGAACATTTAAGCTTAAATCAAGACAAGAATCAAGAGCTTTTAGAGTGCTTTGATCCGAGAGAAAGGTTGGAAAAATTATTAGGATTTATCTTAAAAGAGCTTGATATACTTGAAATTGAGAAAAAGATAAACATGCGGGTTCACAAGCAGATAGACAAAAGTCAAAGAGAATACTATTTAAGAGAACAATTAAAGGCAATAAGGGCAGAACTTGGTGAAGCTGACGAGATTGATCAAGAAATAGACGAGTATGAAGAAAAAATCGAATCAAAGGATTTGCCTGATTATGTAAAAGAAAAAGCGAGAGAAGAATTAAGAAGGTTAAGCAGGATGGGGCCAGGCTATCAAGAGGCTTCTGTCATAAGGACGTACATCGATTGGCTTTTGGACCTTCCGTGGAATGAAGAAACGAAAGATGTGCTTGATATAAAAAGAGCTGAGAAAATATTAAATGAAGATCACTATGGATTAAAAAAAGTCAAAGAGAGAATATTAGAGTTTTTGGCCGTGAGAAGTTTCCACGAGAAGATGAAAAGCCCTATTTTGTGCCTTGTAGGGCCTCCAGGAGTAGGTAAGACTTCTTTAGGAAAGTCAATTGCAAGAGCCATGAACAGAAAATTTGTGCGGCTGTCATTGGGTGGAGTAAGAGATGAAGCCGAGATAAGAGGTCACAGAAGGACGTATGTCGGCGCCATACCAGGTGGCATAATAAATTCTTTGAAAATCGCTGGTTCAAAGAATCCGGTGTTTCTTCTTGATGAGATCGATAAAATGAGCTCTGATTTTAGAGGTGACCCGGCATCGGCCATGCTGGAAGTCTTGGATCCAGAGCAAAATTCTACGTACAGAGATCATTACATAGATTTGCCATTCGATCTGTCGAAAGTGTTATTTGTAACAACAGCAAATACACTTGATACGATACCGGCTCCGCTTTTAGATAGAATGGAAGTCATATACATTTCTGGATATACTGAAGAAGAAAAGTTGAACATAGCTAAAGAGTATTTGATTCCAAAAATTTTAAAAGAGCACGGTGCTAATGAAGACATCATAAAGATACAAGATTCGGCAATCGTAGGTATAATATCTGAGTACACCAGAGAAGCTGGTGTAAGGTCGCTTGAGCAAAACATTGCAAAAGTCGTGCGAAAATCCATAAAAGCTATAGTAGAAAATAAAGAAAAGTCTATAAAAGTAGGCAAGAAAAACCTGCAAAAGTACCTTGGAAAGCCAATATACAGGGTAGATAAGGCCAATCTAAAAGATAAAGTAGGCATGGTGACAGGACTTGCGTGGACGAGAGTTGGCGGTGACACACTTACAGTTGAAGCGACCACGATGCCTGGAAGCGGGAAACTTACATTGACAGGTCAGTTGGGAGACGTGATGAAAGAATCAGCACAAGCAGGTTTTAGCTACATAAGATCGAATGCAGATGCTTTGGGGATAGATAGCGATTTTTACAAAAATTTAGACATTCACATACATGTGCCTGAAGGTGCGATACCGAAAGATGGTCCATCAGCAGGTATAACAATGGTAACTGCTATGGTATCTGCAATAAAGAAAGTTCCTGTAAAAGGCGATATTGCCATGACAGGTGAGATAACTCTTACTGGTAAGGTTTTGCCGATAGGTGGCTTAAAGGAAAAAGTGTTGGCGGCGCATAGAGCAGGCATTTTTAAAGTAATTGCACCTGAAGGCAACAAAAGGGATTTAGATGAGATACCACAAAGCGTCAAGAAGAAAATGGAATTTAAATTTGTATCAAACATAGACGAAGTTTTAAAATTGTCGTTAGTAGGTGATGAACAAATATGAAGGTAAAGTCTATCGAACTTAAGGTTTCAGCATACAACAAGACGCAGTATCCAAATGATGGACTTAAGCAAATTGCAGTAATAGGCAGGTCCAATGTAGGAAAGTCATCTTTTATAAATGCAATAGTAAATAGAAACAATTTTGCAAGGGTAAGTCAAAAACCTGGAAAGACACAAGGTATTAATTTCTACATTGTTAACAATACTTTCTACTTAGTTGATCTTCCTGGCTATGGCTATGCAGAAGTATCAAAAGAGCTTAAGAAGCAGTGGTCTATAAACATTGAAACGTACTTAAATACATCAGCATACTTGGTAGGTGCTATAATGTTGGTTGATATAAGGCATAAACCTACAGATGACGATGTCTTAATGGTTAACTACTTAAAAAATAGAAATATAAATTTTCAAGTAGTTGCTACAAAGTCAGACAAGTTGAAAAGATATGAGATGCAGATGTCTTTGAAAGTCATATCTGAGACGCTTTCGGTTGATAAGGAGAAGATCATACCATTTTCTTCACTAAAAAAGGCAGGTGTAGATGATGTCTACACCTACTTAGATTCAATTGTTGAAGCCAATGGTACGACAATTGAGTAAAATTTTTTAATAAAATTATTGATTTTAATAACAATAAATATTAAAGTATATAAAATGATTGACGATATAATGGATGAGGTGGAAAAGCCGGAATTTTTGTTTTGATTAAGCATATATAAGTAAATAAGCGAATAATGATAAAGAGAAAAAATTCATGCTAAATTATTGCATGAAAAAAGGATTTGAAATTTACATCATGAAGTATTATAATTGTATTTATCAATGAGCGAAAGGGGTGATATAAGTGGAAATAGGACAATCGGTAGTGTTTACAATTCCCATACTTGGAGGCATTCCTGTCACAACTACAGTCGTAGTTACATGGATAATAATGGCCATATTGACGATAGCTTCTCTCATAGTCACCAGAGGTTGGAATCAAGTTCCTACTGGCGTGCAGAATTTTGTTGAGACTATCATAGATGGCTTAAACTCTTTCACAAAAGATGCATTAGGAGAGTACTGGGCATCATTTGCGCCGTACTTAGGGACTGTTGCCTTGTATCTGATACTTGCAAACACTATCGATTTATTTGGTTTGACACCTCCTACAAAAGACTTAAGCGCAACCTCAGCCTTGGCAATCATGTCTATCATAGTTGTCATAATCGCGTCGATTAAGGCCAAAGGCTTGAAAGGCTATGCAAAATCATTTTTTGAACCGATGCCATTCTTTTTCCCTATGAAAATTCTTGATATGTTCACAAGACCACTGTCACTTGCAGCCAGGTTATTTGGCAACATCATAGCAGCCTTTATAATCATGGGTTTAATAAGCAAAGTAGTACCAATAGTCGTACCAGCCATATTCAGCATATACTTTGACTTATTCGATGGTGCACTACAGATGGTGGTGTTTGTATTTTTGACTATGCTTTATATTGAAGAAGCAGTTGAATAGTAATATAATTTAATTTGAAGCGATTTAGCTGATGATTTAAAATTTTAACAAAAAATATAATTAAATTAATTAAAAGGAGAGATGAAAATGAATTTATTGGCTATAGGAGCAGGAATAGCTGCAATTTCAGGTATTGGAGCAGGAATAGGTATAGGTATTGCTACAGGAAAGGCGGTTGAAGCTGTATCAAGGCAGCCAGAATCCAGAGGCAGTGTAATGCAGTTTTTACTCCTTGGAGGTGCTTTGTCTGAAGCAACAGCCATTTACGGTCTTTTAGTTGCCTTTTTGATAATATTCTTCATGAAACCATAATGATACGAAAGAAGGTAATAAATTGAGCCTTATAAATCCGTATACTTTTATTTTCACCATTATAAATCTTGTCGTCTTGTATTTGATATTGAGAAAGTTTTTGTTTAAACCAGTTACACAATTCATGGAAGAAAGGTCACAGAGGATAAAGAATTCTCTGGATGAAGCAGATAGAAAGGTTCATGAAGCTAACGAATTAAAAGCACAATACGAAGAAATATTGAAAAAAGCAGATGATGAAGGGAAGGCTATCATCGACAGAGCAGAAAAGTATGCAAAAGAAAAGGCGGAAAAGATCATAGAAGAGGCTAACATAGAAGCAAAAGCCATAATAGATAGGGCAAAAGAAGAAGCTGAGACGGAGAAGATAAAAGCGATGCACGATCTTAGAGTTAGCTTGTCGCACCTTATAATAGAGGCTGCATCAAAGGCTATTGGCAATATCAACATCGATGATGATAAGATCATCAATGATGTGGTTAAGGAGGCAGGTGCATCTTGGAACAAGTAATAGCAAAAAAATATGCACGTGCTCTTTTTAACGCAGCAATAGAAAATGACAGCATAGAAAAATACTACAGTGAGCTTAAAAGTATATCTGAAATGTTGAAAGATAAGCAAATATATAGAATTATTACAACAAGAGGTATCTATATCAAGCAAAAGATGCGCTTGATAGATGACATCTTAAATGGTTATGATAAAGAAGTCATAAATTTCATAAAATTGATCATATCAAAACACAGGGAACACATCTTTCAGGAGATTTTTAATGAATATGAGAAATTGTATTTAGATTACAAAGGCATCATAAATGCCACATTAATCTCTGCACACCCACTGGACTCAAAGACACTTGACGCTATTAAGAGCAGATTGGAGTCGAATTTCAAAAAAACAGTCAATTTGAATCCTACAGTTGATGAGTCTATACTGGGTGGATTGAAGATTTTAATAGGAAATAAAGTTATTGATGGCTCTATAAAAGGAAAACTTGAAACTATGCTTAAAAATCTAGTAAGTGCAAGCTGAAAAGACTTTAAAAATAGAAGGTGAATATATGGATATAAAACCTGAAGAAATCACATCAATTCTGGAAGACAAAATAAAGAATTTTGATTTTGCCATTAAAACAGAGGACGTAGGACGCGTTATAACAGCCGGAGATGGCATAGCGAAGATATACGGTCTTGATGAAGCCATATACGGCGAAATGGTAGAGTTTGAGAGTGGCGTATACGGCATGGTGATGAACCTTGAAGAAGATAGCGTAGGTGTAATTGTCTTAGGGGATCCTGAATCTATCAAAGAAGGTACAATAGTAAAAAGAACAGGAAAAGTTGTGGAAGTACCTGTTGGATATGGCCTTTTAGGCAGAGTCGTAAATCCATTAGGTCAGCCTTTGGATGGGAAAGGCCCTGTAAAAAGTGATGGCACAAGGCCTGTGGAGTATCCAGCACCACCTATAATAAAGAGAAAGTCTGTCGATACACCGTTGCAGACAGGTATCTTGGCAATTGACGCTATGATTCCGATAGGCAGAGGTCAGAGGGAACTCATAATAGGAGATAGGCAGACAGGAAAGACTGCTATAGCGGTAGATACTATAATAAATCAAAAGGATAAAGATGTCTACTGTATATACGTTGCAATTGGACAAAAAGCTTCGACTATTGCTGGACTTGTAAATACATTAGAAAAGTTTGGGGCTATGTCATATACGACAGTAGTAGCATCTACTGCCAGTGATTCAGCAGCGCTTCAATATTTGGCACCATATGCAGGCTGTGCGATGGCAGAACACTTTATGTACGACAAAAAAGACGTCCTCATAGTCTACGACGACCTATCAAAACATGCTGTGGCATATAGGACGATTTCGCTTCTTTTGAGAAGGCCACCAGGAAGAGAGGCATATCCTGGAGATGTATTTTACCTCCATTCAAGGCTTTTGGAACGTTCGGCTAAGCTATCCGACGACATGGGTGGCGGCTCGATTACGGCATTGCCGATAATAGAAACACTTGCAGGCGATATTTCAGCTTACATTCCTACAAACGTCATATCAATAACAGATGGTCAGATTTATCTTGAGTCAGAGCTTTTCTATTCAGGTATAAGGCCTGCCATAAATGTGGGTCTTTCGGTATCACGTGTCGGTGGTGCTGCTCAGAAAAAAGCCATGAAAAAAGTATCTGGAAGAATGAGATTGGAACTGTCGCAGTACAGGGAGTTAGAGGTCTTTGCACAGTTTGGATCTGATCTGGACAAATCTACCCTTGATTTGTTAAGACAAGGTGAGAGAATTGTTGAGATAACAAAGCAGCCAAGGTATCAGCCTATTTCAATGGAAGATCAGGTTATAATGATATACACAGTAATGAATAAGTACCTTATGGATGTGGAGCTTCAAGATGTTAAGAAGTTCATAAAAGATTTGTTGGAGTTTATTGACATAAATCATCCTGATATAAAGAAAACTATACGGGAGACAGGAAAATTAGAAGATGATACGATTGAAAAGTTGAAGGCGGCTATTGAGGAGTACAAGAGCAAATACGCATCGAAAGGTGATGCATAATGGGAAAGCGAGACATTCAGCTTAGGATAAAAAGCGTAAAAGAGACCCGCAAAATCACAAAAGCTATGAATCTCATATCAGCTGCAAAGTTTAGAAAAGCAAAAACGATGCTGGATAACGTGAGACCTTACTATGAAAAGATACAATCAACTATGGAAGATATACTTATTCATAGCGGTGAAGCAACTTCACATTATTTTGAAAGACAGCATGAAGCAAAAGGCACAAGGAAAAAGGCAGTAATTGTCATAACTGGTGACAAAGGATTGTGCGGTGGATACAACCACAATGTCATAAAAAAAGCAGAAGAAGTCATAGATGGTGATACGCAGAATCTGATGGTCATTGGCGAAGTTGGCCGAAGCTATTTTCTTGAGAAAGGTTACAATGTGGATGTGGAATTTTTATACACAGCTCAAAATCCTACCACATCAGCAGCAGGTGAGATATCTGATTTATTAGTTGATATATACGACAGAGGAATAATAGACGATATTTACGTTGTTTACACTGAGATGGCTGGTCTAAGGCAGATTGTAAAAACAGTAAAAATCTTGCCTTTAGATATAAAGAATTTCAACAGCGATAAAGATGTCAAAATTCTAAGCGATATGATATACGATCCATCGCCGACAAAGGTTTTTAACCTTTTGGTTCCTGAGTACATCAAAGGTCTGGTGTATAGCTTTTTGGTAAATGCTTTTGCATCAGAACACTTTTCGCGGATGGTTGCGATGGATGGAGCTACATCAAATGCTGACAAGATGATTGCGAAGTACACATTAGAGTACAATAGATTGAGGCAGGCTTCTATAACGCAAGAGCTTTCTGAGATAATCGGAGGTTCATCCGTTTAGGCTTTAAAAATTTTTAAATTGAATGGAGGCTAATATGAATAAGGGTTATATAACACAGGTAATAGGACCGGTTGTTGATATACGTTTCGACGAAGAATTGCCGCCAATCAACAATGCCATAAGAATCCCATTTAAAGGTGATGAGATAATTGTAGAAGTATCTCAGCATACAGGCGACAACACTGTAAGGTGTGTTGCGATGTCGTCTACAGATGGACTAAAGAGAGGGATGGAATGTTTTGATACAGGCGGGCCAATTTCTGTACCGGTGGGCGAAGGTACGCTTGGCAGGATGTTTAATGTGTTAGGCAAGACGATGGACGAACTTGGCGAAGTAAAAGCAGACAAGTACATGCCTATACACAGAGATGCCCCCAGTTTCGAAGAGCAAAGCCCAGTCACAGAAATCTTAGAGACTGGCATAAAAGTCATAGATCTTCTTACACCATATGCAAAAGGCGGTAAGATAGGTTTATTTGGAGGAGCTGGCGTTGGCAAGACAGTTTTAATTGAAGAGCTTATAAGAAATATAGCGACAGAGCATGGTGGATATTCCATTTTTACAGGTGTTGGTGAAAGAACTCGTGAAGGTAACGATTTGTGGCACGAAATGAAAGAATCTGGCGTCATAGACAAGACAGCATTTGTCTTTGGACAGATGAATGAGCCACCAGGAGCCAGAATGAGAGTTGCTCTTACAGGACTTACTATGGCTGAATATTTTAGGGATGAAAAGCATCAGGATGTGCTTTTGTTCATCGACAATATTTTCAGGTTTGTTCAAGCAGGTTCAGAGGTATCTGCACTTCTTGGAAGAATGCCGTCTGCCGTCGGTTATCAGCCTACACTTGCGACAGAGTTGGGAGCACTCCAAGAAAGGATAACTTCCACAAGAAGCGGATCAATAACATCTGTACAAGCTGTTTATGTGCCTGCAGACGATTTGACAGACCCTGCACCTGCAACTACATTTACACATCTTGATGCAACTACGGTTTTGTCAAGAAGTATCGTTGAGATGGGTATATATCCAGCAGTGGATCCATTAGATTCTACGTCAAGAATATTGGAACCAAATATAGTTGGTGAGGAACATTACACTGTTGCAAGACGCGTTCAGGAAATACTTCAGAAGTACAAAGAGCTTCAAGATATAATAGCAATACTTGGCATGGATGAATTGTCAGATGAAGACAAGCTTACAGTGTACAGAGCAAGGAAGATACAGAGATTTTTGTCACAGCCTTTCTTCGTTGCCGAAACATTCACGGGAATACCAGGCAAATATGTGCCATTGAAGGAGACAATAGAGGGATTTAAGAAGATTGTCAACGGTGAAATGGACGACATACCTGAAGCAGCATTTTTCATGGTAGGAAACATCGACGAAGTGTACAAAAAGGCCGAAGAAATGAAGTGAGGTGCATAACATGGACAACAAGTATCACCTCGAAGTATTGACTCCATATCGCAAATTCTACGATGGCGATGTGGAGGAAATCATTGTTACTACAAGTGCTGGTGAAGTGGGAGTCCAAAAAGGTCATATTCCGATGACTGTCGCATTGGGAATTGGCACGCTTAAGATAAAAAACGACAACGAATGGAGAGAAGCCAGCATTTCACATGGATTTATGGAAGTAAAGCAGGACAATGTCGTAATACTGGCTAATGCTGCAGAATGGCCTGAAGAGATAGACATAAAAAGGGCTGAAGCAGCTAAAGAGAGAGCTGAAGAAAGGCTAAGGCAAAAGAAAAGCCAGAAAGAATATTTTCTCGCTAAGGCAGCATTGAGGCGTGCCCTTGTTAGAATGACGATTGCAAAAAAATACAAAAATATATAAAATTTACCTCCACCATTGTGTATAAAAACATCCTATTTAGACCAAAATCTAAATAGGAGAAAATAGTGGAGGTGTTTTTATATGAAAAAATTAATAGCTTCTGTATTTGCATTCATAATTTTGACAGGAATATTTAATGTTTATGCCACCGAAAATTCAACTGTTATTTCAAAAGAAGAAGCCATATCTATAGTGAAAGAAAAATTAGGAGACATAAAATACGACAGTGAGAATATTCAATACAGAGAATTTACAAATAAAGACTCTGTATGGATCTTAAGCTACACAAAAAATGACGTTTTTGAGAATACCACTGTCACTGTAGACGCTACGACAGGTGAAATAATAAGGTACAATTTTATAAGCGATTTTAAAGGCAACAAGAATATAAAGCGAAACGATGCTAAAAAGATAGCAGAAGAATTTTTAGATAAAGTGCGACCTAAGAATTTAGGCAAGTACAAGTACGATGCAAATTACAAAAATGATAGCTACAATGAATACGGCTTTAAATGGAGAAGAGAAGAAAATGGTATCGTGTTTCTGTACGATACAATAAATGTTTCTGTAGATAAAAAAACAGGTTTAGTCACTCATTACACATATGATTGGACAGGTGGGGACTTGCCTACACTGAAAAACGTGATCGATATAAATGAGGCTACAAAGCTTTTTAAAGAATATCTAAAACCTAGATTGGTTTATACGGTAATTTACAGTAGAAATAAAGGCGATGTAAAACTTGTATATGTTTCACCATCGCCTCAATATATGATAAATGCGTATACAGGTAATATAATAGACGTAAATGGAAACGCAGTAAAGCTAAGTGCTCCAAGCAATGTAAATATTAAAATGGATGTGGAGCCTGTATTAAGCAAAGTACCTGTAGACAAAGAGAAAGCCTTAAAAATAGCTGCAAAATATGCAGGAAGCAATTATGAATTAAAAGATACAGCTTACATTGAAAAATATGGTGGGCTTAATTTAAAAGTATGGACATTCTCATGGAATAAACTAAATGGAATAGGATATTTGCACGTTGCTGTAAATGCAGATACCGGAAATGTAGTTGATATTTTAAAAAGCACTAAAAGCGGTTTCAATTTATCAATTTCCCGGGAAACAGCTCTCAATAAAGCGGAATCATTTGTAAGAGAAAATTTTAAAGAGCTATTACCGTACATTGATTTTGGATTTAACAATGCAAATCAGAAAAATGAAAGTGTCTATGGGTACCACTTTGTCTTTCCATTAAAACATTACAACATACCTTTCATAAACAATGGCGTAAATGTGGATGTTGATGGAGATGGAAATATATCTGCATATACTTACAAAAACTACGATATACCTTATCCAAAGCCTGTCAACATTATGAAACAAGATGAAGTTACAATTAAATACTTAAAAGCATGCAATTTTTCACTGAAATACTACAAAACTGCAAATGGCATAATACCGGTTTATACAGTGGACGACCCTGTTGAATCAAGCTTAATAGATGCAAAGTCAGGTGAAATAATAAAACCATATTAAAAAGGGCTTTTTAAGCCCTTAAATTATCTTTAGACGGCATTTCAGATAGAATCATGCTTGTTATCATGAGAAATCCTCCTATGATGGATCGCAATGTCATGATTTCTCCAGATACTAAATAAGCAGTTATGGCTGAAAAAACTGGTTCTAAAGAGAATATGATGGCAGCATGCGTGGCTGATGTATTTGCCTGCATCGTATTTTGAACTGCCAATGCAAACGCCGTTGCAAATATACCTGTCAATATTAGGGCAAACCAAACGGTTTTATCAGTTGGTATTGTAGGTTTCTCATATACAAATGAAAGAATTCCGCTTAATAGTGTTACGACGAATATCTGAATTATTGCAAATGATATTGTATCAACTGATGGCGCGTATTTTGCTATCAAGACTACCTGAAACGCAAAAGATACGGCACAAAGGAGGGTGAGAAAGTCTCCAAAGTTAATTTTCAAGTCAATATTAGCTGTCATGAGAAATAACCCGCCAAGTGCTAATAATACGCTTAACCATGATGTCTTTGACAATTTAGCTTTTAAGAAAAATGCTTCCAATATAGGCACAAGCACCACATTAAATCCAGTAATAAAGCCAGACTTTGAAGCAGTCGTGTATTTTAAGCCAAGTGTCTGAAATGCATAGCCCAAAAAAAGCATTATACCTACAATGATAGAGACTGCAAATGTATTTTTATCAATATGAAGCAGCCTCTTGCCAAACATAATGACAAGAATGATAAGTGCTATGGAAAATCTTAAAAATAAAAAATTATAAACTGGCAATATGCTTGTAGCGTTTTTTACTACGACAAATGTAGACCCCCAGATGACAGTTACTAAAAGTAGCATTATATCGCTTTTTAATTTTTTAGACAATATTTAAGCCTCCCTTAAATCATGGTCTGAAACGTTGTGCAATTGGCATTCGCCTTCCTACGCCAAATGCTTTTGTGGTGACTTTGAGACCTGGTGCTGCTTGCTTTCTCTTGTATTCGGCGCTATTTACCTTTCTTATCACATCTTTTACCAATGCTTCATCATAGCCTCTTGATACGATCTCACTTATCGATTTATCTTCTTCTATGTACAGCTTTAATATATCATCCAGTATCTCGTACGGTGGCAGAGAATCTGTGTCTTTTTGATTTGGCCTAAGTTCGGCTGATGGAGCCTTTTCTATAGTGGATATTGGAATGATGATATTTTCTCTATTTATATATTTTGCAAGCTCATACACCATTGTCTTTGGAACATCAGATATTACAGCAAGTCCACCGCTCATGTCACCATACAGTGTGCAGTATCCTACAGCTATTTCTGATTTGTTTCCTGTTGTCAGGACCATGTGACCTTCTCTATTTGATATGAACATGAGATAATTGCCTCTTATTCTGGCTTGCAGATTTTCTTCTGCAAGGTCACCTACAATATTGCCATCTTTATTAAAAATAGATATATAGCTTTTAAAGACATCTTCAATAGGTATTACCCTATACTCAATATTGAGATTTTGTGCCAGGTCTCTTGCATCGTCTTTGCTACCTTCTGAGGAATAACGAGACGGCATAGATACACCAAGTACATTCTCACGCCCTAATGCTTTTACTGCAAGGGCGCATGTGACAGCAGAGTCAATCCCGCCGCTTAAGCCTACCACTGCCTTTTTAAAGCCGGTCTTTCTAAAATAATCTCTAAGCCCTAAAATCAGCGCATCGTGAACCCACGATATGTTTTCATTTATGTCTTTAAGGGACGCAAGATATTCAAGCTCATCAGTATCGATAAAAGCGAGATCTTCGCAAAAAGCCTTAAGATTTACCACTCTTTCGCCATTTGAATTTATTACGAAGCTGTTTCCATCAAAAATCAGCTCGTCATTGCCGCCTACTTGATTTACGTATATAAGAGGCAGCTTGTATTTTTTTGATATTTGCTTTACCATTTTGACTTTTAATTCATGCTTTCCAAGATTGTATGGTGATGCAGAAATATTTATAAAAATGTCTGGATTTAAGCTGTACTGTTCTTCTAATACGTCAATATCGTACCTTGGTCTCTCCCAGAAATCCTTGTCGTTCCAGATGTCTTCACATATATTAACTGCAAGCCGCACTCCTTTAAAATCTATGCAAGCGCGCTTTTTAGCTGGTTCAAAATACCTTTGCTCGTCAAATACATCGTAATTTGGCAAAAGGGTTTTATCTGCTTGTCCTACAATTTTGCCGTTGTAAAGGAGAAGTGCTGAGTTGTGAAGCAAGTAGTCTTTTTCTTCATCTCTTGTAACGGTTCCTACAATGACACCGATGCCTTCTGTCTCAGGTAAGAGAATATCATTAAGCATTCTATCTGCAGTTTCTAAAAAATCAGGGTTGTATAGCAGGTCCTTTGGAGGATATCCGATTATAGACAATTCGGGAAAGACGATGAGATCCATCTGGGCTTTTTTAGCCTCTTTTATATTCATGATTATCTTTTCGCAATTGTTTTTTATATCTCCAACGGTTGGATTCAATTGTGCCAATGCTATCTTCATATAGTATCACCTCGAATTATTTTCATAAAGATATTTTAGCACATAATAAAAAAAAATACACCAGCATAAGCGGTGCATGATATAAATTACTACCACTTTATGATTTTCTTTTCGATGTAGACTAATAGTACGTACATAAGTGCGGCCAGGATAGACAGTATAAGAACGCTTGTCATTACTATGTCTAACTTAAATACTTGCCCTCCATAGACGATAAGGTATCCTAATCCCGCTTTTGATACCAAAAATTCTCCTGTTATGACACCGACCCAAGACAAACCCATGTTGATTTTTATGGCAGACATGATAGTGGGGATACTGGCAGGCAATATGCATTTTGTAAGTATTTGAAATTTGGTGGCACCAAACGTCTTTAGAAGTTTTATCTTATCTTCGTCCACTTGTTTGAATCCTGTCTCAAGGCTTATAATAGTCACAATCAGCGATATGGCCAGACCCATCGTTATAATAGGTGCTTCGCCATTGCCCATCCAGACTATAAATATCGGTCCTAATGCGATTTTAGGTAGGCTATTCAAGACGATCAGGTATGGTTCTGCAACTTTTGAGGCAAAGTCAGACCACCAAAGCAATATGGCTATCACTATGCCAGAAAATGTTCCAAGAGCAAATCCGACAAGTGTCTCGCTTAATGTGACCCATATATGCGTAAAAAGTGAGCCGTCTTCGCTTAAGTTTATGATGGTTTTTATCATGCGAGAAGGTTGGCTAAATAAAAACGGATCTATAAGCTTTAGCCTTCCTGCTATTTCCCATAAGGCAAAAAAAGCAATGAGTATGGATAGTTGAGTGATTTTGATGGCTAGATTTTTTCTTTTCACTTTTTTTAAAAATTCTATATGCTCTTTTGAGATGTTTTGCGATACTTCATACATGAACATCGAGCTCCTTCCAGATTTCGTTGAAGTATTCTTTAAATTCAGGTGCTTTTCTACATCCTATAGGTGACCGGTTGTCACACGTAAGATGTATCTCATATATGTTTTTTACGACCGCAGGTCTATTAGACAAGACGACGATTCTGTCGCACATTGCGATGGCTTCAGAGATGTCGTGTGTGACTATGACTGCTGTCTTTTTGACATTTTTTAAAATAGTCCACACTTCATCAGATATTGCAAGCCTAGTTTGATAGTCAAGGGCTGAGAAAGCCTCATCGAGAAGCATGATGTCTGGTTTTAAGGCCAATGTCCTGATTAGTGCTGCTCTCTGCCTCATTCCGCCAGATATTTGGTTGGGGTAATGGTATTTAAAATCGGATAATCCATATCTTTCCAAAAGGTCTTCTACGTTTTTTATAGAGTTTTCATTGACGGCACCTTGTATCTCAAGACCTAAAAGGACGTTTTGCATGATGTTTCTCCATTCAAAAAGATGATCTTTTTGAAGCATGTATCCGACCTTACCGTTTACAACGACACTTCCTTTTGACGGCTTTAAAAGGCCGGCTATTATGGATAAAAGTGTGGATTTGCCGCATCCGGAAGGTCCTATGACACCTACGAATTCACCTTCACACACATTAAATGATACGTCTTTTATAGCTTCTGTTTCGCCTTTTATCGTATGATAGTTTAAAGATATGTTTGAAAGCTCAACCATTACTTTCCTCACCAGATGCACCTCCTGTCATATTTAATCATACTTACAGGGGACAATCTTTCGGTTGTCCCCACAATACTATTTCTTTATGGTTGCGACAGCCTTATCGGCGAAAGTGTTGTCGATTAAAGCATTTGGATCTACTTTGCTATCAATCTCACCAGCGTTTAATAAGACATTCTGAAGAGCATCAAAATCTGATGGCTTCATCTGTGGTGTAGTGCCCCATGCATCTATGCTTTTATACCTGTCGATTACCTTTGCTATTATATTAATATCAGTATCTGGGAAAAAAGACTTTATGTCTTCAGCTACTTGTTTTGATGAATGAGATTGCACGTATAGCATGCCTTTGTAAACTGCATTCGTGAAGTGTTGGATGATGTCAGGATGCTCTTTTATATAGCTTTTTCTTGCGTTAAATGTTGTATAAGGCACATCGTGTCCAGCGGCACCTACAGATGCCACGATGTATCCGCCTTTTTCACTTTCCACTTGTGATGCAGTTGGCTCAAAAAGTGCTACGTAGTCTGCATCTGATCTCATAAAAGCACCTGCTGTCGCTGTAAATTGAAGATTCGTCACGAGATTTACATCTTTTTTAGGGTCTATACCATGCTCTTTCAGTATATATTCGAGAGTCATTTCCGGCATTCCACCAGGTCTTCCGCCTATTATCTTTTTGCCCTTTAGATTTTCCCACTTGAAATTAGGCTCTGGTTTTTTCCCAACTAAGAAAGAACCGTCTTTTTTTGTAAGCTGTGCAAAATTTACGAGGTAATCTTGTTTTCCTTCCTTGTACACATAGACAGTTGTTTCTGGACCTTGAAGCCCAATGTCAGCTTGACCTGATACAACTGCTGTTGCAGCTTTGTCGGAGCCTTGTGCGGTTGTTATCTCTAATTGCAGTCCTTCTTCTTTGAAAAAGCCTTTATTGACTGCTACATAATATGGTGCGTAAAAAATCGAATGTACAGTTTCAATAAAGTTTATCTTTGTAAGCTTTTGCTCTTTTGCTTTGCAACCGGTAAATAAGAAAGATGTAAGTACAAATATGAGTATAAGAGTGAAAATAAGTAATTTTCTGCCTCTCATGTGAATACCTCCTATTTAATTTGATTTCAGTTTATTATATTCTATCAATTGGAAATGGTGATTGGATAAAGATGAAGTTTTTTTCACACTGCATTTTGTTAAATGATTTCAAAAGAAGGAAATTAAGTTTTTTTGTCGAATAAGATTACTTGTGCATTTTTATAAAATATATAAAGGAGAATCGATATGGCACAAAAAGCAGCAAAAAAGAACAAGGTCACCATTAATGTTTCTAAAAGAAGCACAAATTACATAAACGCGATAAATGTTGTATTTTACATATCGTTGCTTCTTCTTATAGCTTTACCGCCGTATTTTCGCGGTATGTACTTTGACAATGAATTTTTGCCTACTATATGCATTACTTCAGTTGTGGTCGTAATATGGTCATTGATGAAGATTATAAAAAAAGAGCCGATAATCTCTGAAAGACTGGATTATGCCGCAATATCAATAATAGGAGCATATCTCATCTCTACGTTTTTTGCTGTAAATATAAGATCTGCAATAGGGGAAGTATTAAAGTACGTCGATTATGTGTTTGTATATTTTTTGGTCAGCAGACTTGCCAATGACAAGAAAAAAATATGGATACTTTTGAATGTACTTGTTTTAAGCTCATTTGGAGTGGCTTTCGTAGGTCTTTTGTCTGCAGCGGGATATGTGAATTACAATGGTTCATGGGTTGGAGGAAGGATTAATTCCACATTTCAATACGCCAATACTGCTGCATCGTTTTTGATGGCGTTTTTGCTTGTAAATTTTGCACTCATATCGTACACAAAAAACAGGTATTTAAAAGCACTTTATGGAGTAGAAGCTTTTATGCAGCTTTATGCTTATGTTTTTACATTATCCAGAGGCGCTTGGGTGATGTTTCCGTTTCTGTTTTTGTTCCTTATAATAATGATGCCAAAAGGGAAAAGGGTAGAGCCATTCGTTTACCTGATAGGTGTAATCATAGCGTCAGCGCTGCCAATACTTAAATTTAACTCTGTCGTAAATGGACCAAAGCCTCACAATTTGGTTATGTGGATACTTGTAGGATGCATCTTAGCATTATTATTCACGTACATTGTAAGTTTTTTGGTTGAAGTTGTAAACAAGATAAGCTTAAAAATAGGCATATCCATAATCGTCATTGTGGGTGTGGTATCAACTGTAGCGGGTTATATGGTATTGACAACGGAAGTGCCACTTACACTAAGTCATAGCCAAAACGAAGCGGATAGCGGTAAAAGCGTCATAAGATTTGTCGACGTCGATGCGGATAGAATATATGTGTTGAAGTACGATGTCATATCAAAGAATGATGATAATAAAGATTGGGCGTACGATATTACCATAGAAAGCAGAAATGACCTTGATCAGCCTACAAAGATAAAAGATGTGTACGATAAAGAGGCTTTCAGTGGTGAAAAGACGATAGAATTTTCTACTTTGAAAGACACGAAAAGATTAGCCATTACTTTTACAAACTACTTTAAAGGTACTTCTGTCACATTTGACAAGGCGTACATTTATCCTAAGAATGATCCAAGTGCTGTACAAAATATAATGCTTAAATATAAATACCTTCCTGAAAATGTGGCGTCAAGGATACAAGACATAAGCTTGACAAGCCACAGCAGTTCTGAGCGAATGCAGTTTTACAAAGATGGATTTAAGATTTTTAAAGACTATCCGCTTTTTGGTGCAGGTGGAGGTGCTTGGGCGTCACTTTACTTCAAATATCAGTCATACCTGTATTGGACGACGCAGACACATAACTATTTCATGCAGGTCTTGCTTGATACTGGTTTAGTCGGAGCTGCAGCGATGATATTCTTCTTGGTGATGTTGATACTGTCTGTTATCAAGCTTTATAAGGCTGAGATAGATATAGATGAAAGGATACTATTGGCAGCAGCTACGGTAGGCATATTGAGCATATATGCCCATGCCGCTATGGATTTTGACCTTTCGCTGTCTGCTGTGACAATAGCCCTATATTCCCTTATCGGTATAATAAACAGCATGAGCATATGTAAGGTACATAAAAATATAGCTGCCGCGAAAGGGAGAAAATCGTACACTGGATACTACAGTTTTGGCATTTTGATAGTTGGAATAGTTGTCATGTTTATGTCTTTTTCACTTTCCACTGCATTGAGATATGCAGAGAAAGGAGACCAATTTGCAAAGACTAATAATATACCTCAGGCAATGCAGTATTACAAAAGTGCTGTTTCTTATGATCCATGGAATGCAAAGTACAGGATGTCTTATGGCCAGACATTGGCAAGTATAGCTGACCAGACAAAAGATGCGGCAACTTATCAAGAGGCAATGACCCAAGAACAAAAAGCGGTTGATTTAGAGCCGTTTAACTCTCAGCTTTTAGCACAGCTTGGAGCATTCTATCTATCACATGGGCAGATAGATAATGGGCTTAAGTATGTTAAAAAAGCCGTAGATGTACAGCCTTTAAGACCAGAAAATTATCAGCAATTGGCAGATGCCTATAACAAAGTCGGGATGTTTTACCTGCAAAACAATGATAAAGCAAAAGCGAAAGAATATCTTGAAAAGGCTGTAGATGTTGAAAACTTGTTTAATAAGGCTAATTCAAAGTCAGAAGAGCCAAAACCTATGACGGATGTTACAAAGCAAATAATACAAAATTCAAAAGAAGTATTGAAGGGGATACAGTGATGTATCCTTTTTTGTATCCATATTGTACTGATTGACATGTTCGTATTAAATAGATACAATTGATTTAAATTAATAAAATTGTTATATATTAAATAGGGGGAATAAGTACAATGAATGAAAGATATGAGTTAAATAAAAACCTGGCTCAGATGCTAAAAGGTGGAGTCATAATGGATGTTACAACGCCTGAACAGGCTGTAATTGCAGAAAAAGCTGGTGCAGTTGCGGTAATGGCACTTGAAAGGGTACCTGCTGATATAAGGGCACATGGCGGCGTAGCAAGGATGTCAGATCCAAAGATAATAAAAGCGATAAAAGAAGCTGTGTCAATACCTGTCATGGCAAAAGTCAGGATAGGACATTTTGTGGAAGCACAGGTTTTGGAAGCTTTGAAGATAGATTACATCGATGAGAGTGAAGTGCTGACACCTGCAGATGAATCATATCACATAAACAAGTGGCAGTTTAAAGTACCATTTGTTTGCGGTGCAAGAAACTTAGGCGAAGCATTAAGGAGAATTGGCGAAGGTGCTTCAATGATAAGAACTAAAGGCGAAGCAGGCACAGGAAATGTAGTTGAGGCAGTAAGGCATATGAGGACTATCAATGCTGAAATCAAAAAGCTTACGACTCTAAGTGAAGAAGAGCTTATGGCAGCGGCAAAGGAATTGCAAGCACCTTATGAATTAGTAAAATATGTAGCAGAAAACGGGAGACTGCCAGTTGTGAATTTTGCAGCAGGGGGGATTGCAACGCCTGCAGATGCTGCGCTGATGATGCAGCTTGGAGCAGATGGAGTCTTTGTAGGTTCAGGCATATTTAAATCAGAGAACCCTCAAAAGCGTGCTGAAGCAATTGTAAAAGCTACCACATATTACGACAAACCAGAGATAATAGCAGAAGTATCAGAAGGATTAGGCGAAGCAATGAATAGCATCGACATAAGGGATCTTTCAGAAAAAGACCTATATGCAACTAGGGGTTGGTAAAATGCGAGTTGGTGTTCTTGCTATACAAGGTTCTGTAAAAGAACATGTAGATAAACTAAAAAGATTAAATGGTATAATACCCGTAGAGGCAAAAGATAAAGAAACTTTGAAAAACATAGATGCACTTATATTACCTGGCGGGGAAAGCACTGCCATAGGAAAAATGCTTAATGACTTTGACTTAAAAGATACCATAGTAGATCTTTACAAGTCGGGTGTGCCAATATGGGGAACGTGTGCAGGTATGATATTGATGGCTAAACACATCGTAAATGATGATAAAGTTTATCTTGGTATTATGGACATAAAAGTGCGCAGAAATGCGTATGGAAGTCAGCTTGATAGCTTTACTGCAAAACTTAGTATGCCTGACGTATCAAAAGATAAAATAGATGCAGTGTTTATAAGAGCGCCTTATATTGAAGATGTAGGAGAAAATGTAAAGGTGCTATCTAGATACAATGGGAAAATAGTGGCTGCAAGGGAAGGAAACCTTTTTGCTACATCATTTCATCCAGAGCTGACGAATGACTTAAGCTTTTACAAGTATTTTTTAAGGCTGCATTAAATACAGCCTTACTTTATATTTTGCATACTTTAAAATTTCATTAAAAATTTTGATAGTAAAAGAAGGATTTTCAAATTTTATGTCGAATAAATAGAAAGTAGTAATAATATCCAGTAACATTTATGCTGATGTTTCGGCACTCATAAATATTACTGGTGATCATAGAAGCTTTATAAGCGGAGACGGTGAATTTATTCACTGGTGTCCGTATGGCGAAGCTATACCTATTTTGAGGGAAATGTGATATAATTTAAGGAGAAAGAAAATAAAATGAATGATTGGCACAGCGATTTTGTAACAGCAATAAAAGAAGAGCTAAAAGATGAAAAAGTTGAAATAAAACAAGAAGAATATCTATCAAAAGAGCCTTTAAGAATAGATGTCATAATAATAAAAAAAGAAAAAGATGTAAAAATTAATAAGAGAGTAGGACAGATATTTAAAAGATACAATATAATAGAATACAAATCTCCTGATGATTATGTATCAATAGATGATTATTTCAAGGGATTAGGCTATGTATATCTATATAAATCAATAATGAATGCTTACGACAGATCACGAAAAGAAGTTGATGATATAAAGATAGATGAATTGACATTGACATTTGTATGTAGCAATCTTCCTAAAAAGCTCATATCATTTTTAACAGAACATAAAATTAAATTAGACAATTCAGATAGTGGTGTTTATTATATAGATAATGAATGGATACCGGTACAGATAATAGTATTATCTGAGTTAGAAAACGTAGAAGAAAATTATCCATTGATGGTTTTGTCAAATAACATGCACTTTAGAAATGCTATAGAGAAAGTAATATCAAGTATAAATGAAGCAAAAGAATATGACAATAAAATAAGATTAATTGAGGCGGCATTTAGAATAGATCCGGGTATAGTTTCGGAGGTGATTAAGATGTATGCAGACAGATTAAGTGAAGAGCAGATGAAATATGTAATAAACAATTTAAAAGAAGCGAACTTCAAAATATATACTGAGGAAGAATTAAAAAAGAGTATGGAAAAAAGCATGGAAAAAGGTATTGAAAAAGGCATGGAAAAAGGTATTGAAAAGGGTATTGAAAAAGGTATGGAAAACCTCGTCATAAGATTATTGAAGAAGAAATTTGATGATGTACCTGAAAAGTATTTAAGGTTAATTGAAGATGCAGATGAGAAAACATTGCTTCAAATAGCAGACAATATATTTGAAATTAATAAGATAGAAGACTTAGAAAAATATATTGTAAATTAACATTATTGATAGTGTAATATAGAGGAGAAAAAGAGTGAAGGATAATAATTTAGATATATCTTATCAGAATAACGATATAATATTAAAATCAATGGCACAAGAATTTAAAGATAAATCGCTTAAGTTTTATGGAATAAATGTACCTAAAATAGTGACAGTTATACCTGCAAATTTACCGTCAATTGAAGTTAAGGAAGATAGGCTGGATTTTATATTTCTTTTGGTAGATGACTCATTGCTGCATATGGAATTTCAAACGACAAATAAAAAAGCTGATATAAAGAGATTTTTGCAGTATGATGCAAGACTGTATAATAAATATGAGAGAGCAATAAGAACTGTTGTAATATATTCTGGTAAGATAGAAGAAGCGATTGGTAGATTAGACATTGGATCAATAATATATAAAGTAGATCAAGTATTTTTAGTAAAATATGATGGTGACAAAATATATAAAGAATTAAACGAAAAAATTGAAAGTAAATTACAACTGACAGATATAGATAAATTGAACTTAATATTTTTACCACTTATGGGGAGCAAAAAAAGCAGTGATGAAATGGCAATAGATGCGGTAGAACTTGCGAAAAAGATAGAAGATGAAGATGAAAAGACATATATGATTGGTGCATTAATAGGGATAAGTGATAAATTTTTGACTGAGGAATATAAAAATAAATTGAAAGGAGCGATAAGAATGACTAAGATAGCCGAAATGTTGATACAAGAGGGAAAGACCGAAGGAAAGGCTGAAGGCAAGATTGAAGGAAAAGTTGAATTAATAATTAAACTTTTAAATAAAAAATTTGACAAAATACCGGAATTGTATGTAAAAAGAATGTATGAGTTAAATATAGATAAGTTAGAAAAGATAGGCGAGAATATTTTTGATATAAAAAAGATAGAGGACTTAGATAAATACTTTAATGAAAATTAGAAAAAGGTAATCAACCTTTTATTTTTTGTGCATGAATACCTATGGCGAAACAATAAGCTTTGAGGCAGCTTTAAGAGTAGATCCGGGTATAGTTTCAGAGGTGATTAAGATGTATGCAGACAGATTAAGTGAAGAGCAGATGAAATATGTAATAAACAATTTAAAAGAAGCGAACTTCAAAATATATACTGAGGAAGAATTAAAAAAGAGTATGGAAAAAGGCATGGAAAAAGGTATTGAAAATCTCGTCATAAGATTATTGAAGAAGAAATTTGATGATGTACCTGAAAAGTATTTAAGGTTAATTGAAGATGCAGATGAGAAAACATTGCTTCAAATAGCAGACAATATATTTGAAATTAATAAGATAGAGGACTTAGAAAAATACTTTAATGATAATTAGATCGATAAAGGTAATTAAGCCTTTTATTTTTTATAAAAAATATTAAAGGGAATTATACGAAATCATAATTTCGGATAATTAGGTGAGAAATAAATTTTTTTTATAAAATTCACAGAGAGGGTTAGTATACATGCAAATAGAATTAATCAATTTAAAACGCCAATATAGCGACATAAAGGACGAAATAAATGAAGCAATAGAAAATGTTCTTGAGAATGGTCAGTATATTCTAGGTCCAGAAGAAAAAGCATTAGAAAAAGAAATAGCAGAATACTTAGGTGTAAAATATGCAATTGGAGTTGCGAATGGTACAGATGCTTTGGTACTTACATTAAAAGCACTTAACATTGGACCTGGTGATGAAGTAATAACGACTCCTTTTACTTTTTTTGCGACAGCAGAAGCAATTTCTCATGTAGGAGCTGTACCAGTCTTTGCTGATGTAGATCCAGATACATACAATATAAATCCTGACTTAATAGAAGAAAAAATCACAGAAAGAACAAAGGCTGTTATCCCTGTTCATATTTTCGGACAGCCTTGTGATATGGATGGAATAATTGAAATTGCTAAAAAACATAATCTATATGTTATAGAAGATGCATGTCAGGCAATGGGTGCCGAATATAAGGGACAAAAAGTCGGCACGTTTGGTGATGCCGCATGCTTTTCATTTTTCCCGACAAAAAATCTTGGCGGCTATGGTGATGGAGGAATGGTTGTAACAAATAATAGCAATATAGCTGAAAAAGTAGATATGTTACGAAAACACGGAAGCCAAAAGAAATATTACAATGAAGTAATAGGATATAATAGCAGACTTGATGAGCTACAGGCAGCGATTTTAAGAGTAAAATTAAGATATCTTGATAAATGGAATAACATGAGAATAAGTGCTGCTAATAAATACGATAGTTTATTAAGCGATTTATCAGACATTATTAAAACTCCATATAAAATAAAAGAAGCAAAACATATATATCATTTATATTGTATTCAATGTGAAAATAGAGAAATTATAATGCAGAAATTAAAAGAGAGAGGTATCGCAACAGGAATATATTATCCTGTTCCATTGCATTTGCAAAAAGCTCATACAAATTTAGGGTATAAACAAGGAGATTTGCCAGTAGCCGAAGATTTATGCAAAAAAATATTTGCTATACCGATGTTTCCGGAAATATCTGATGACGAAATAAATTACATAAGTGATACCCTTCATAAAATTGTTAAAGGAGCATGATAACATGGAGAAAGCAGAAGAAATTAATAGCAGCTCATATCAAGAATTATTAAATAAGATAAATAATAAAAAGGCAGTTATTGGTGTAATAGGGCTAGGTTATGTAGGATTACCATTAGCGGTTGAAAAAGCAAAAGCAGGGTATAAAGTCATAGGATTTGATGTTCAGAGAGAAAAAGTAGAAAAAGTAAATAGAGGTATAAATTATATAGGTGATATTGTAGATAATGAATTAGAAGAATTAGTTTTTGATAAAGAATTAATGGCAACTTGGGATTATAGCTTTTTGAGCGAAGTAGATGCAGTATCTATATGTGTACCTACTCCACTTGATAAAAATCAGCAACCTGATTTATCATATGTTGTAAACTCTACGAAGTCTATTGCAAAGTATTTACATAGAGGAATGCTTGTTGTTTTAGAGAGTACTACATATCCAGGAACAACTGAAGAAGTTGTAAAACCGATTTTAGATGAAACAGGTCTAGTATGTGGAGTAGATTATTTTCTTGCTTTTTCACCAGAAAGGGTAGATCCGGGAAATAAAAAATATAAAACAAAAAATACACCAAAAGTTGTAGGTGGTGTTACAAAAGAATGTACAAAGATTGCTGCATCACTCTATAGAAATGTCCTTGAAGGGGAAGTATTTGAAGTATCTAGTCCTAAAGTAGCAGAAATGGAGAAAATATATGAGAATACCTTTAGAAATATTAATATAGCATTGGCAAATGAAATGGCTATACTTTGCAATAGGATGGGTATCAATGTATGGGAAGTAATAGATGCAGCAAAAACAAAACCATATGGTTTCATGGCATTTTATCCTGGTCCTGGACTTGGCGGTCATTGCATACCAATAGATCCTTTTTACCTTACTTGGAAAGCAAGAGAATATGATTATCATACAAGGTTAATTGAAACATCAGGAGAAATAAATAATTATATGCCTGAATTCGTAGTTGAAAGAATATCGAGGATTTTAAATAAGTTTAAAAAACCTCTAAACGGATCAAATGTATTGTTATTAGGAGTGGCATATAAAAAAGATATTGATGATTTAAGAGAATCACCTGTTTTAAGGATAATATCAATATTGGAAAAAGAGGGCGCGATTGTAAAATATAATGATCCATATATACCTGAGTTCAAATATAATGGGAAAATATACAAATCAGAAGAAGTAACATCAGATTTGCTCAGCTCATCAGATATAGTTGTTATTACTACAGATCATTCAAAATATGATTATGAAGGCATTGTAGAAACATCAAAATTTGTTTTTGATACAAGAAATGCGACGAAGAATCTAAATAAATATAAAAATAAAATTGAGGTGTTATAGGAGGCAAAATGGATAGATTAAGGTTTGGACTTATTGGATGTGGTAGGATTTCGCCTAAACATATAGAGGCATTGGCAAATAATTATAATAATGCACAATTAGTTGCATTATGTGATTTAGACGTTAACAAAGCAACGTTATTAAAAGAAAAATACAATGAATTATTTAATCAAAAAGGTTTGGCTATTGGTGATGTAGAAATATATAAAAATTATGAAGATTTATTGAATAGAAATGATATAGATGTAGTTAGTGTTGCAACTTTTTCGGGTACTCATGCTGAAATAGCAATAAATGCATTAAAAGCAAATAAGCATGTCATTGTTGAAAAGCCGATAGCTTTATCTATAAAAGATGCTGACGAAATGATTGAAACAGCTAAAAAATATAATAAAAAGATAACGGTATGCCATCAAAATAGATTTAACTCAACTGTTCAAAAATTACGAAAAGCTTTAGAAGATGGACGATTTGGTAAGATAATTCATGGTGTTGCTAATATTAGATGGAATAGAAATGAAAATTATTATAAACAAGCATCATGGAGAGGTACGTGGGAGCAAGATGGCGGTACATTAATGAATCAATGCATTCATAATATTGATTTATTACAATGGATGATGGGACCAGTAGACAGACTTTATGCGGAAGCAGATACGTTTTTAAAAAATATTGAAGGAGAAGACATGGGAGCAGCGGTACTCCGCTTTAAAAATGGGGCTATTGGAATTATTGAAGGAAGTGCGTGTATATATCCTGAAAATCTTGAGGAAACGTTGAGCATATTTGGAGAAAGGGGTACAGCTAGAATTGGTGGAGTGGCTATTAATAAAATAAGCGATTGGAAATTCGACGACGATCTTGATAATGAGGAAGAAGTAAAAAGAGAAGCTAATTATGATGATCCAGATTCGGTATATGGATATGGTCATACACCATTATATAGAGATTTTATTCACGCAGTTTTAAATAACAGAGAACCGTATATAAGTGCTGAAGAAGGAAAGAAAGCAATGGAAATAGTGCTGGCTATTTACAAATCAAGAAAAACGAGATTACCAGTAGAGTTTCCTTTAGAAAATTTTTCAACACTTAATATGAAGGAATGATGGGAAATGAATTACATATCTGAAAAAGCCAAAATAGGACAAAATGTAAAAATAGGTTATTTTACAGTTATTGAAGATGATGTAGTTGTAGGAGATAACTGTGTGATAGGAAACAACGTGGTTATATATAAAGGAAGTATCATAGATAAAAATGTGAGAATAGATGATAACACAGTAATTGGCAAACAACCAATGAGAGCTGCGACCAGTATTTTTAAAGACAAACAAGAAAAACCACCTTGCAAGATAGGAGATGACTGTATAATAGGTACTTCTGCCGTGATATATGCTGGCTGTAAAATAGGTAAAAAGTGTTTAATTGCTGATTTAGCAACTGTTAGAGAAGATGTAGTGATAGGTGATATGACTATTGTAGGAAGAAATGTTGCGATAGAGAATTACTGCAAAATAGGAAGTAGATGCAAAATAGAGACGAATGCCTGTATAACCGCTTATTCAGAGATAGAAGATGAGGTTTTCATTGCTCCTTGTGTCGCAACTTCTAATGATAATTCTGCTGGAAGAGATCCATACAGGTTTAGCAAAATGAAAGGAGTAACCGCTAAAAGAAAAAGTAGAATTGGAGTCAATGCTACAATTTTACCCGGGAAAGTAATAGGAGAAGATGCCTTTGTTGGAGCTGGTTCAGTTGTGACAAAAGATGTGGAAGATTGTAAGATTGTGATAGGTAATCCGGCGAGAGAGTTTATGAAATAGGAGGTCAAAATGAAAGTTATATCTTTGGTAGGTGCAAGACCGCAATTTATAAAAGAAGCTGTTTTACAAAAGCACTTTATCAAAAATGATATCCAAAAAATACTGGTCCATTCTGGGCAGCACTATGACTATGAAATGTCAGATGTTTTCTTCAAAGTTTTAAAAATGAGAAAGCCAGATTATAACCTAAATGTGGGTTCAGGTAGTCATGGTGTTGTTACAGGTAAGATTATGATAGCTTTTGAAGAGGTTGTAATGAAAGAAAAACCTGACGTAATCATTGTATATGGAGATACTAATACAACAGTTGCTGGGGCACTAGTTGGAGCAAAATTAAAAATTCCTGTTGCACATGTAGAAGCAGGTATAAGACAACAGCCTAAGGATATGCCTGAAGAAATAAACAGAGTTGTGACTGACCACATTTCACAATATCTTTTTTGTCCCTCGGAACTTGCTGTAAAAAATCTTGAAAAAGAAAATATAAGAGAAGGTGTGTATTTTGTTGGCGATGTAATGTATGATTTATATTTAAAAATGAGACCATATTTTGACTATAAGATGGTTGAAAAATTGGGACTCAAAGAGAATGAATATATTTTGTGTACTATACATCGAGATTTCAATACTGACAATCCTGAAAAATTAAAAAGTATATTGAGTGGTCTTTCTCAGATTGCCCATGATATGAGAGTAATATTTCCAATGCACCCGAGAACTAAAAAAATGATAAATCAATTTGGTTTAAAATTTTTGTTAGAAAATGTTACTATTATAGAACCAGTTGATTATCTAAGCATAATGGGACTTTTAGAAAAATGTTTTATGGTAATAACAGATAGTGGTGGTTTACAGAAAGAGGCTTATTTTGCTGGAAAGAGAGCTTTAGTTGTTATGCCTGATACAGGATGGAAAGAATTAGTAGAGATAGGTTGGAATAAGCTTGTGGATTCAGAAGAGTTGTATAGAGTTTATAAATTATTTGTTGATAATAGGAACTTCAAGGTCCAACAACATATCTATGGTGAAGGAAATAGCGGGGAGAAGATTATTAGAATTTTAAAAGATTAGGAATTATATCGTTTAACCGAGGGATAGAATATGAGAATTTTATATTTAACCAATATATTTCCCTATAGTGAAAATCCAATGGCGGGTATATTTATAACTAGGAGAATAGAAAAGATTATCGAGAGGAAGGTTGACTTCGAGGCATATGCTACTGTTGTAAAACATTCAACTTTATCAAAATATGTATACTTGCTAAAAAATAAATCTTTTTATGCACCTGACTTAGGAGTAAAAAATCAAAATAAAAGCATGAGCTACTACAATTATATAATCTACCACTTAAATATCTACGATTATTTTACTCGATTGATTGACAAAGATAAATATTACAAACATCTACAAACAAAATTTTTTCGTATAATAGAAAATACTATTGCTATATCGAAATTTGACTTAATTCACGCACATCCTACTTATCCCACTGGATATATAGCTTTGTTGTTTAAAGAAAAATACGGAATACCTTATGTTGTTACTGCACATGGAAGCGATATCCATACATATCCAAAAGCAAATCTAGAGATTAGAAAAAGTACATTAGAAATATTAAACCATGCCGATAAGGCAATTTTCGTAAGTAAAAAATTATTAGATATAGCCGCTTCAGTTTTGGGATATAAAGGTAACAATTCCATAGTTATACCGAATGGTGTTGATGTAAGAAAGTTTATTCCAATGGATAAATTTGAGATAAGGGAAAAATTGCAATTATCAACGGATTATAAATATGTAGGGTTTATAGGCAACTTAATTCCTATTAAAAACGCTCAATTACTTCCGGAAATTTTTAATTTAGTGAAAAAAAGTTATAACAGTGTAAAGTTTATTGTGATTGGAGATGGAGAATTATATAACTATATCCAGAAAAAATGTCAGGAACATAATCTTGAAGTTATTTTTACAGGTAGAATACCGCACGACGATATACCAATTTGGCTTAATACCTTAGATGTATTAGTGTTACCAAGTACAGAAGAAGGATGGGGCAATGTAATTTTAGAAGCCCTAGCATGTGGAGTTCCAACTGTTGGCAGTAATGCAGGGGGTATACCAGAAGTTATAGGAAGCGAGGAGTTTGGGAGGGTAGTTGAGTTAAAAGAAAATTTTGTAAATATCTTTGCTAATAACGTTGTAGAATTGCTAAATCGTCCTTTATTGCCAGAAAAGCTTAGGGAAAGAGCTTTACAATATAGTTGGGAAAATATTATAGATAGAGAATTAGAAGTATATAAATCTGTACTGAATAAAACTTTAAGAGAGTAGGTGAGGAATTATGAAAGTGGCATTAGCATCAGTTGATAATCCTTATATTGTAAAATCTGGGGGTAAGCATGTTCATTTATTTCTTTTAGAGAGAGGGTTACAACATAATGGGGTCAACGTGGATACTTACTATTATGTTCCTCCCAAAATAGCTTTTATAACAAAAATTCTAAAAAAATTTAGAAATAAATACGTCCAATTCAAATTTACGATAGATAATATGATTAAATTTTATGATAAAATAAATTTTAACTCATACGAAGTAGTAAATGCCACGATGTTGTATCGGCAGTTGGTATTAAAGGCAATATTATACTTACTTTACATGGGTATTTTGCTAGAGAGACTATTAACTATGGAGATTATAATGAAAAAGAAAAAATGGACATTTTTGATTATGCTATGGAAATAGAAAAAATAGCTTTAGAAAGAGCTAAGGCTATTATTACGGTTGATAGTAGGCTAAAGGAATATGTAGTAAATAGTTTTGGTATTCCCGAAGATAAAGTTTTTGTAATTTATAATTTTATTGATACAGAAACTTTTAAACCAATAAGTGAGGAGAAGAAAAAGGAGTTGCGTATAAGAAAAGGAATTTCTCCAGACAAATATATAATACTTGTACCGAGAAGGTATGTAAAAAAGAATGGAGTAATTTTTGCAGCAAGAGCGCTCAAGTTAATGGATGATAATGATGTCATGATGATTTTTATTGGAAGAGGACCGGAAAAAGAAAATATCATTAATGAACTTGGTAATGATGAAAGGGCTATTGTTTTGGATGCTGTTCCCTATGAACAGATTGTTGAATACTACCAACTTGCAGATATTATACTTGTGCCCTCTATTACTTCTGATGATGTAGAAGAGGCTACATCCTTATCAATGCTTGAAGGGATGGCATGTGGCAAAGTAGTTATATGTAGCAATATTGGCGGAATGAAAGAGATTGTAAAAAATGGACAAACAGGTATTTTAGTTCCTCAAAAGTCTCCGGAGGAAATTGCAGGAGCTCTTAAAAGCATTAAGAGGAATCAAGAGTTAAGAGCAGAAATTGGGTATAACGCAAGAAAATATGTAGAAGAGAATCATAGTTATATAAGTCATGCTAAAAAATTTATACAGATATATGAGTCTGTTATTAAACAATAGATATGAATATTAAGGTGATTAGGAATGAAATTAAAATATTTATGTTTACAGGCAACGCAAGAAGGTCAGGCGAGTTATGCTCATGTACATGAGATAATAAACGGATTAAGAAAAAGAGGGTGGGATGTGGAACTTTTTGAACCTTCTTACAGCAAAAAAGATTTTGCTCCTAGTATTTTACAAAGGTTATTTGAATTTATATTTGTACAGCTTAAACTTTTAATAAAATTAAAGAAAGACGATATTATTTATATAAGATCCCACTTTGCAGCCTTTCCTACTTCTGTAATTGCTAAATTAAGAAAATTACCAGTTGTTCAAGAAATTAATGGGCCTTATGAAGATTTATTTATTGCGTGGCCATGGACAAGGTATTTTAAAGGCTTCTTCAAGTGGTTAATTAAAGTTCAGTATAAAATATCTGACGCAATAATTGTGGTCACACCTCAATTAAAAGAATGGATAATAAATGAAATTGGAAGCTTAAGAGACTCAAATATTTATATAATCCCAAATGGAGCAAATACTGACTTGTTTACACCAAATGCTGAGTCAAAGTATAAATTAGGAAAACCCTATGTCGTATTTTTTGGTGCACTGGCTTCATGGCAGGGGATAGATACGATATTAGAAGCTTCCCAAAATTCTGAGTGGCCTGAAAATGTAAAACTGGTAATAATGGGAGATGGTGTAGAACGACCAAAAGTCGAAAAGGCAGTACGAGAAAATAACAAAGTTATATATCTTGGCAAAATACCTTACAAAGAAGTACCAGGAATAGTAGCTAATAGTGTTGCTGGATTGAGCACTAAGAATAATCTTGGCGATCGTTCGAATACAGGACTTTCACCATTAAAGGTATATGAAATTTTAGCCTGTGGGGTACCTGCTATTGTTACAGACTTTCCAGGGCAAGCTGATATTATTAGAGAGCATCAATGCGGTATAGTAGTTTCACCGGATTGTCCGGAAGAAATCGCAAAAGCGGTTAAATATCTTTATGATAACGAAAATAAGAGAAAAGAGATGGGGCAAAGAGGAAGGAAAGTTGTTTTAAAAGAACATTCTTGGGATAAGAGGGCAGAAGAAACAGAAAAAGTTTTAAAAGAAATAGCAAGGAAGAGAGAGTGATTATGAGCAATAATAAGAGCAATAATCTGCTGTATAAATTTATTGTATTTTGGCTGTTTTTTTATGTACTTTTTGCGGAAAGATTTGTTTTAAAAATTAAAACAGGAGGAAAGGGAATAGTTTCTGTTCCTGCTTTGATAACTGTCTTATTGTTTCTTTACATATTTATAAAATCAAAAGGTAGTGCATTAAAGTTATTTAGAAGCAAATTTTTTTCGTATTGGTGTCCTTTTGTTATTCTAACGATTTTACTTCCTATTATGGGAGTTCTATTAATGAGCTATCCTTTAAGAACTATATTCAATTTGAATTTAATATCAGGAATATCATTTTTAATAATTGGCTATTGGGTTAGCAAGCGAATAACAGCATGGGAGTTTATATTTAGGAAATATTTATTTGTAGCTATAGTTATTGAATTCTTATATTCGCTCTTTCAATTTTTATATCAAAAAGGGTTTATTCCACGAATTTTTTGGTTTCGTTTTTATATGTGGGATGTAACATCCCAACAACTCTATGCATCTCCGATCTTTGGAAGAAGCATTGGGACATTTGTAAATCCTAATACACTCGGGTTTTGGGCATTAATAGTTTTTGGATTTTCATTGTATTTAGTAAATGGACATTTAAAACTTATTTTAATTGCTCTAAGCTTTTTAACTCTTATCTTAAGTCAATCTCGAGGAAGCTTTTTTGGATTGATTTTCTTTTTTATAGTAAGTTTAAGCATCAATCTAATAAGACCAAAAAAATTTAGTTTTTAAAAATTTTTTAGAATCTATATTTTATTTTTTTTAACAATACTAACTGGAATGTTTTTTATAAAATTTAATTTTATAGATTTTGAATTTTTTAATAGATTGAAAAGTGCAATAGAAGTTTTTTTGTATGGAATTTATGCTGATAAAAATTTTTCAACGAGAGTAGATGTTTGGAAACAAAGTCTAAAAATATTAAAAATCTATCCTTTAGGTACATTTGGCTCTCCAGAATTGGTTCTTGGAAATGCTATCGATAGTGATTGGGTTAGATTAATGTTACAAGGAAGTGTTGCTTATGTAGTTAGTTTTTTAATCATGCTTGTAGGTGGAACTCGAATTAGAATTATAATCAAAAAAACAGAAGTTGAATTTTTTTTATATATGTCTCTTGTATTGCCAATAGTTGCAATAACAGAAACACCTACTATATATATTCCTATGGCTTTATACTGGTTCGTATTAGGAGCACAATTACAGGAAATTACACAAATAAATTAAAAAAATGTGGTAAATAATTGAATTTGTAAATAAATTAAAATCTGGTGATATTTGATGAAGAAAATTTTATTTATAGCAACAGTTGAATCACATACATTAAATTTTCATATTCCGTTCATACAGTATTTTCAAAAAAAGGGATATGAAGTTCATGTGGCGACGAAATTGGGAAATAGACGAGATGAACTAAGAAAATTAGGAATTGTATGTTGTGATATTGATTTTGAAAGATCTCCATACTCATTTTCTAATTTAAAAGCACTTAATCAATTAATAAAGATAATGAGAGAAAATAAATATTCATTAATCCATGTTCATACACCTGTTGGTGCTTTTTTAGGACGTTTAGCTGCAAAAATAACAGGGACAAAACCTGTGATTTATACTGCTCACGGTTTTCATTTCTACAAAGGGGCGTCAATAAAGAACTGGCTTATTTATTATACCATGGAGCGTTTAGCTGCTCATTGGACTGATGGTCTTATAACAATGAATGATGAAGATTATAATGTAGCAAAAAGATTTAAGCTAAGAAAAAGTAACGCTGTTTTTTATGCTCATGGTGTTGGACTGGATATTGATAAATATACTATAAGTGATGAAAATAAACGAAAACAAATGAGAAAGGAATTTGGTTTTGATGAGAAAGATATTGTGATATTGACTGTTGCAGAATTAAATGCAAATAAAAATCATAAACAGATATTAGATTCATTGATAAAATTAAAGAGTCTTGGCAATGTATATTATTTAATTGTAGGGACAGGTGAATATGAATGTTACTTAAAAAAGTATGTAGAGGAGAATGGGTTAAGCGGCAAAGTTAAATTATTAGGTTTTAGATATAATATACCAGATTTATTAAATATTTCGGACATATTTGCCTTGACTAGTATGAGAGAAGGCTTACCAAGATGCATAATGGAGGCAATGGCTGCAGGGAAACCAGTTGTAGCAACAGACGTAAGAGGAAATAGAGATTTAGTGAGAGATGGGGTAAATGGCTATTTAGTGCCTTTAGACGATGTAAATGCGACTGTTGATGTTTTACAAGATTTGATTGAAAGTGAAGATTTAAGAAAGAAGATGGGAGATGATGGGAGGAAAATTATTCAAGATTACTCTATAGACAAAGTTTTAAAGGAGATGGATGAGATTTATAAAAAATATTATGTGTAAAATTATAATATTGAAGGAATTGAGATATTAATAAAAAAATGCTTTAGATAAGCTATACCATAATGATAGGTATTTGTTAGAGCATGATGTTAATGAACAATCAATAACACATAGGCTTGCTATATATTTGGAAGATGTATTTTTAATTATAATGTTGATTGTGAATACAATAGATATGGATACGATCTGAAGAGATTAAAGGGAAAATCATTTAAGAAATATGAAAAAATTTTTAAATGCGAAATAGATAGACTTATAACAGAAATAGATGCTGATAAGTTAGCTAAACCTGATATTATTGTACATAATCGAGGGAGAAATAATCAAAATTTATTAGTCATAGAGGTAAAGAAATCAAATAATAAAGACGACAATTATGGATAGACTTAAGCTTATGATATTTACAGATAAAGATTATGATTTAAATTATAAATATGGGTTATTTATAAAATTGGACAAAGAGAGAGAACTTAATAAATTATGCTGGTTTAGTAATGGCAAATGTATATCACTTTAACCAATATAGCTATTGAGGAGTGAGGACTAATTGAAATTAAAACCAATAAAAAGATTTATAGATATTTTTGTGTTTATGCTATTGAAATAGATCGAATAAATATTATGTAAATGAGATGGTATTTATGAAAAAATGGGTAAAGATATTTTTATTTATAAGTTCATATACACCACTTTTCGCAATACTTATCTTAAAAAATATTAAATGTTTAAATAATAAAAAAGTAATTATTTTATTAATTTTATTTAGTAGTTTTATAATATTATCAAATATGATATTGTTTTATATCTTAAATAATCATATAATAGCTCCTAAACAATTAAAAATAACAAAAGTAATATCTAAAAATGATGAAACATTAAATTATATAGTTTCATATATAATTCCTTTTATAGGATTTGAATTAAGTAACATTTATGATATATTATCGATAATGATATTGTTTTTTATAATAGGGTGGATATATATAAATTCAAATTTAATTTTTATGAATCCGATATTAAATTTATTAAAGTATAATATTTATGAGATAACCGATGAATATAATAATTCATATATATTAATTTCTAAAAAAATAATTAGTAAAAGCAAAACAAATTCATTTATATTATATGAAAAAATTGCAGATAACGTTATTTTGGAGGCCAATTTAAATGAAAAATGAATTAGAAAAACTATTAGGGATAATAAAGGAAAATAGAAATCTTGTAATAAATCTTTATCTAATTACTAGAGAGAAAGAAAATAGCGATTTAATTTACAAAATTTTTGATACAGTAATAAATTATGGCATAAAAAATGATTTTTTACAGATTTTTGTTAGTGTATTAGAAGAAATTTCAAATATAGACGATATTGATTTTATAAAATATAACCCTTGCTATTATTCAGATAAAAATGAAATTGAATATATAGAAAGTGCGAATGTGCCGAATTTTAGTAAAATAACTAGAAGTATTATTGAATCGAATTTAAGCCATATAGTTAGAATAGATGATGAGCTATTAAGGTATCTATGGGCATATTGTATTCGAATTGAATCAGTCGATAATAATATATTTTATTTTAGAAAATATAATAAAAGTAAAGTTATAACAAAAAAAGGTCTATTTGGTTTATTTTATAAAGATGGTTATTTTAATAAAATAATTCAGGATTTATTTTTGTTTGATAATAAAATTGATGCTTTTTACTATAATAATAATATATTTATATTAAATAAAACATATTTTGAGCAAATATTTAATTATATGGATGAATATAAAAATAATGCTATTACATTTCTTGAAGAAATTAAAAATTTAAATATTATTGATATAAATGATGATTTTATTAATTGGTGCTTAGCAGATCCTAAAAAAATAAAAAAATTAATAGATATAAGTAATAATGAATATTATAGAGACTTGACATTTGAGGATATAAGAAACGCCAAACAAGAGTTTGAGTTAGCTTTTAGTTTAGATGAGATTAATGAGAAAATAAATTTTAAGAATAAAAGGGATATTTGGGAAGTATTAAAAGTGTTAAATGATGATTACTTAAATTCAAAATTTACTAACAATAAGTATGAAGTAAAATCTAAAAGTAAAAAATAAATTTTATTGAAAAAGATTGATATATAAATATTAAATATATCATATAAAATTTACAAAACTTATTAAAAACAATCATTAACGAATTTTGATGTTTAATAAATTATTTAGGTTTATATTCTTAAAATATAAGAAAATTAACGATTTTATATATAGAAGGGAAATAACATTTTATGTCGAATTTATATCAACAAATATAGATAATATCGAACTAATAATAATTTTGACGGCATAGAAAGTTTTCTATATATGAGTGTAGAATAATGCCGAAATGTTCGATATATATAAGAGAAAATATATATCGGGGAGTATTTACAAATGAAAAAGAAAAGTATTATTAAAAATGAACATGGGCAGACCA